>CAZYGL010000138.1:0-4821 GCA_964647335.1 uncultured Syntrophomonas sp.
CCTTCGATGGCAGCCTGTAATTCAGGGCTCAATGAATTCCATTTGTCTTTATTGATGGTCACGAAAAAGAGGGTATTGTACAGGAACGGGGTTTTGGTGATGTAGTCGGTTACTTCCGCCTGTTTCCAGCCCTGCAGGACCTCGTCAGGACCAAGGTTGCCCTTCACCACACCCTTGGATAAAGACTCATAGGCCTCGGACTGGGCCATGGCAACTGGACTGGCGCCCAAAGCAGCCAGGGTCTTGGCGCTGAGACCAGTAGCCCTGATCTCCATGCCCTTAAGGTCGGCCAAGGTTTTGACTGGTTTTTTGGTAAACAGGTCGCCAGGGCCGGTGGTGATGACCATCAAGAGTTTGGTATCCTGGACTTCTTTTGGATTCAAGGTCTGGATTCCATCCCAGGCCACATTGCTGGCAACTTTGGAGTTGTTGTAGGTTATTCCGGGCAGCTCAAATACCTCCAGAACCGGGAAACGGCCTCTGGTGTATGCAAAACAGCTTATGCCTATGTCGGTTACTCCATTGACCACGCCATCATAGATGTCATTGGCTTTGACCAAGGTTTCACCAGGATAGCTGACGATCTTGACCTTGCCTCCGGTGGCTGTCTCGATATCCTTGGCCCAGGGCTGAACCAGTTGGGTCTCGATGGGGTGAGTGCTCGGCCAAAAATGAGCGAGTTTTAGTTCCACTGGCTTAATTTCCTGAGTGGTTGTGTTAGTCTTGCTACAACCGGCCACTCCCAACAGCATCAAACCAATTAGCAGTATCGCCGTTGTTATCTTGGGCAACTTTGACTTCTTCTGTCTACAACCTGTCCATTTCAGCATCTGTTCTGTGTCCCCCTTTTTTCATTTTGAACAACAAAAAAAACCCCCGTAGGAGTCAACAGGTTATACAGACACATGCATTCATATGGGCAAATATTGCCAGTGCTGCGTTAATGTGCCTACCGTGCTAACCATCCTACCCTTTTGTGAACAACCCAAAATCCGTACTGACTGTCCCACAAAATACTCCTTTATAATCATAACAAATGATCAGACCATAATAAATAGTTTCTGTGTAAATTAATCGTTTTTTCTGCCAATCCACGAATGGAAGACCTGGTATCTTTTCTCGGGTGATTGAGCATTATCGGCTTCGGTTGCCTCACGATTCCTATCCCCAGATTCTTTCGTCCCCGTCTACCATCCTGTATACATCCCGTTGGTTCTCTTCTTTTTTCGGCTAATTATGCTATTATTTATACGTATGTTCGGACCTGGGCGGGATCTCAAGGTGCCCCAACAAAGCGGTCGCGCTTTGAGAAGCAGGTCTTAAGGCAAATTCCAGCAGGCAGTATAGGAGGATGGTCTTAAATGGGTGTACTACTTACGTTAGTACCGGTACTTGCTGTGCTTATCTTTCTCATCTGGGTAAAATGGCCAGCGGATATCAGCGGATTGATTGGTTGGATCCTTGCAGTTGCAGTTGCACTATTCTTTTTCAACACCTCCCTGCAGGTGGGACTCACTGCCAGCTTGGTCGGAATAATCGCTTCTTTCCCAGTTTCACTCATGGTGGCGACCTCAATTTTCCAGATCACTTTTCTGGAGAGCACAGGGGCTCTCAAGCGGATTGTGGTATTCGTCAAAACCATTGCTAAAAACGACCACACGGTACAGATAATGATCATAAATATGGGCATCGGTACCTTGTTGGTAGCGGTAGGTGCGACTCCAGTGTCCATCCTCCCCCCCATAATGGTCGCTCTGGGCTACTCGACTTTTGTGGCTGTGGCCCTGCCGGCTCTGGGTTTCGATTCACTCTGTACATATGCTTTGCTGGGTGCTCCCCTGGTGGTATTTTCCGACATGACCGGCACTTCACTTACAGACTCGGCTTTGGTTTTCTCAGGTTTTATGCCATATATCTCAACTATGATCGGTTTCGGGATGCTCTACATCGTAGGAGGCTGGGCTAAGGTAAGGGAAGGTGTTGTCCCTTGCTTGCTGGCGGGCGTTACCATGGGATTGACGGCCATGGCAGTTGCTCATGCTGGCACCGGCATAGTCCTGACCGGGGTTATGGGCGGTGCTGCTACCATTATCGTCATGCTCCTATATATGAAACTGCTGGGCAAAAAAATTGTCGACCGTTCCTGCCTCAGTGCCGAAGATCAGCAGATAGAAAACTCCATGCCGCTGCTGACCGCCCTGGTGCCCTGGATCATTTTGATCACCTGTTGTTTGTTCATCAATTTCTATCCCCCAGTCTATAATTACCTGTCAAAAGGTTTGGCGATGCCGGTAGCCTTGATACCAGGTGCCAAGCCGGTCATGACCAGGATGCTCTGGAATGCATATACCTGGGTCATTATCAGCACGCTGTTGGCAGTTCCCTTCATCAAACCCAGCGGCCAGCAATGGGGTGAGATTGTATCCAAATGGTTCAAGCGGGCTCCTCGTCCTACTTTCTCGGCGGCCATATTTTTTGCCATAGCTTATGTCATGATGTATTCCGGCTATTCACCTGACCCAGGCAAATGGCAGTTACACGATTCCGCTTTCAATATGATCTCAATCCTGGCCACCAGTTCGGCTGCCTTCTTCAAGGGCCTTTATCCGGCTGCAGCTACATACCTTGGCTTGCTGGGCGGTTTTGTCAGCGGCAGTGAGGCTTCGACCATAGCGTTATTCACCAAGTACAACCTGTTAACCTCGAAATTGCTCAACCTGGATCCTCTGGTAGTTACGGCCGGGACTGCCATCGCTGGCGGCCTGGCAAGTGTAATATCCCCGGCCAAATTGCAGAATGCTGCTGCAACCATTGATGCTCTGGGTATTGAATCCAAGGTAATAAAACTGGCTGTAGTAATCTCCATAATCTTTACTGCAGTTGCAGCTGTTCTTACCTTCATCTGGGCTTAACTTATAATTTTTAGTAAACCAGCGGTCTGGAATCCGAACCGATTCCGGATCGCTTTCTGTTGGCAGGAATACCGGCACATTGTTCCTGCCTCAGTTTTAACGTCTCGATTAATATGTGATAATTATGAAGTAACCCTTTTTATTTTTAGGTTTGGAAGGAGGATCAACCAGGATGGACCAGCAATTCACGCAGGATCTAAAAGACTATTCTCAGTCACTGGGTGCTGATCTCTTCGGGGTAGCCGATTTGAAACACGTTGAGGGTATTCCCACCATACCCACTGACCTGCTGGATTCTTTCAAATACGCGGTGATAATCGGGGTACATTATTCATTTGAGGTATTTGAACAGATAACAGATAGCCCCACTCCCCTGTATTCCAGGCAGCAGACCGCAGCTAATGCACTGCTTGATCAAATGAGTTTTCTTGTGCAAAAGTATATTTCTGCGGCAGGATATCGTGCCCTGGCTCAGCCGGCTTCGCTGGTAATGGACAAAGAAAATTGGATGCCCAATGTATCTACAAAGGCCCTGGCCCGGGCGGCGGGTTTGGGGTGGCTGGGTAAAAACCTTCTGCTCATCAATCCTCAGTATGGTTCCAGGATCCGCATCGCTGCTGTCCTCACCGATGCACCTTTAGATGCCGGCATCCCCATGCAGAACAATTGCGGTGAGTGCTCCAAATGCCAGGAGGCATGCCCAGCCCAGGCTATCCGGGGAGCCTACTGGCAGGACTACCCTGAGAGCCGGGAGACAGCCTTGGACTTTGCCCGCTGCCTGGGCAAGCTGAAGGATGAATTTTCCCCTCGCCCTGATATAGGCCAACCGATCTGCGGGATTTGCATCAAGGCATGTCCCTTCACCCAACCTAAAAAGCGCTTCAAATAACAAACCCGGCAGGCCTTTCCTGCCGGGTAAAACAACCTCGGACACAATTACCGTATTGCATCCTGCTCGCCTGCTCTCAACTAAAACCAAACAAGATTGGGAACAGGAAAGCCACTATACCAGTCCACAAAAAGTATGCATACAAATAATCAGTCTGCCATTTTTCCAACCTGATAAAATCCAATTTCCGGCGGAAATACCCTAGATAGAGCCAAGCCAGTCCGGCCAGATTGCCTAGCAAGAACAGGTTTTCCCCCAGGGCAGCCAGCTTATTGGGGGTGATGCCAAAGACAGTCAGGCGAAAAATAATAGCTGACAAAGCCACCCCGTCGATCACCAGTGCTGTGACGATCAGGGCCAGGTTCAAGTAGTCGAACATGTTAGCCGGCTGCTGATGGTCGCGGGAAGAAATCACGTATAAGACCAGCCCTAATACCAGTGCGAGCATGAGATCGAATCCGATCAAAAAATCTCTCTCCATAAAGGGGCTCTTGCCGGTAATTACCATGACCACCAGGAATGAAACCATCACCGCCAGAAAGAGGGGGCTGAAGATCTTGGCCAAAATAGGGGCAAAATTCTCAACCACACTTTTCTTGGCTTCAACCAGGTATATGCTGGTAAGGGCAGCCGCGCAAGCCCCGTATATGATGTAATATTCACCAAAGAAAATTTCGAGATCGATTTGTATGGCGCTGAAAATCAGCATCATAATCAGACCTACCACCATCACCCCTGCCAATATGAGCACTCCATATATGAAAGCTTCACCGGTAAAACGAATGAAATTCATGCGCCCGCGGCTCTCCCGCCACCCCTGGCCTATGTAGGCAACGCCGACTAATAGCCACAGGAACATGGGCAGGTGGAGTCCACTTAGCCAAAGGGTGTGGTGGGGCTCAAACGAAGGGTAATTGTTAACAACCAGGGCCGACAGCGTAAAAACACCTAAAATTGCGGCCCAGGTCTTCAGGGCTGCGTTCCTCTTGACCAGGAAAAAAACCGCTATGAATGGCAAAA
>CAZYGL010000139.1:0-4774 GCA_964647335.1 uncultured Syntrophomonas sp.
GAAGCATAGTTCTTTTCCGGTGCAAATGTCAGTATGGCATTCCCCTGAGCATCCTCAATCCTTACAAGGGTTCCGGCGCTTTGGGTCCCCAGATTCAACTTAACACTGGCCTGGGTCGAGACGGTGTCAGGTGCTTCCGCCATACCGGCGCTGCCGGCTGCCACTAAGACACCTCCGTCAAGGGCAAAAGTGCCGTTGCAATCCAGGGCTCCATTGCCGTTATCTATTGGCCCGTTTACAATCACCTCTCCGCCGGTCATAAACCAATTTCCATTTACATCGATGCCGTCTCCCTGGGCGTTAACGCAGACATAACCACCGGCAATGGTCAGCTTGCTGCCATCGGAAGCATCAAAATTGTTCTGTCCTGGCCTTCCGTTGAGCGAAGAACCATCACTGCCGCCGGATGTATTGATACCGTCATCGCTGGCGTTGAGATAAAAATCCCCGTTATTGATAGATATGGACGCGCTTTCAAGTGCTTCATAGCTGTGGTTAATATTGACGCTGCCTCCATTGAAGACTAGGGAGGTATCAGCATGAATACCATCATCTCCGGAATCGATTGTCAGCATCCCACCATTTACAGTGATACTATCGTTGCTGTGTATAGCATCGTCGGCTGTATTGGCGACGATATTTCCGCCGGCAACAATGATATTTGTTTTAGCCTTGATGCCTTTGGCACTTGCATTATCATCGCTCGTGGAACTAGCTAGGGCAGCGTTTCCTCCCAGAACTGCAGGAGTCTGGTCGATGCCTTTTTGACTGCCCCCACCGGAAACAATCCTTATGTCACCGTTTTCGATATCGACGCAGGATTCGGCCTGAATACCATCAAGGGCTGAAGTTAAATAGAAATTGCCATCAGCGATATAGACCCAGCCTTTGGTTGTATCAGTATCGTTGCTGGACTGAATCCCATCGCCGCCGGCGGTCACAGTAATATTGCCATCACGCACCGCCACACTGTCCTTGCCTTTTATTCCGTCGCCTACTGATTTAACAGTTATGGTTCCCGACACAATTTTCAGGTCGTCATTGCACATGATCCCGTGTTTATAATTACCATTAACTGCGAGGCTCCCGGTTCCGTTAATAGTGAGGTCGTCACAGCTGTAAATAGCTGCATTGGGCTCATCACCGGAGCTGCCCGCCTGGATGTAAGCTGATCCATCGGTGACTGAGTTTATGGAATTGGCTGCTAGTGTTAATATGACTCTCTCTGCATTCTCTATATAAATCGGAGAAGTGCTGAGGTTGTTAAGATCCACGCCTGTCAAAATTAATTTGACAGTATTTTCATCATTGGAGTTTACCAAGATTTGACCATTGGTCAGAGAACCAGCCAACACGTATTCCCCGCCCGCTTTAATAGTAACGGTGTTACCCGATACTTCTGCCCCTGAACCATTTACGCTGATCCTGTCCCCTGCCAGGGTAATCTGGGTGGCTTTGCTGCTGTCCCAGCTGCTGTCCAGGTCTTCACTATCAAAATCAACCGCGAGCGAACTGACGACTGCAGAGGCAGTAGCCTCTGCATTGGTGGATGTGCTGTTCCGAGAACAGCCAGCGTTTATACCTGACAACAGCAGCAAGCCCATTGCCAAACTGATCAGCTTTTTTCTATTTTTGGTCATTACCATTTTACACATTCCTTTCTTGAATTCTTAAGTTGGCAGATTACTAATAGTAAACATTGTTGACAGATTCGTTTAGGGTCAAGGAAATATCCAGGTTACCGTTGCGGCAGCGAAGTTCATCCAGGAATTCTTTCTGGGATATACCGGTTTTCAGCTGGATACGGTAACTAATATTAAACAAGGCTCCGAAATCACTGGTTTTGACTTTCTGCAGCTGCCAGGCATCAGTATAACGGCTTAAGACCTCATCAAATATGGATTGGTAATTGAGGTTCTCCGGTACAGCTATTTTCAGCAACATCCCCGTGTTGGTGGGACTGGCGTATTTGACTTTATACAATACCAGCATCACCCCGCACAATATGACCGCAAACAGGGCCGCGTATTGAATGTGAGCCATGCCACAAGCCAGTCCAACCGCCAGGGAAAAGAAAACATAAGCAATATCCTTGGGTTCACCGGCCGCGCTGCGGAATCGGATCAAAGAAAATGCTCCGGCCAGGCTGAAGGCCCGGGCAACATTGTCGCCGATCATAAGGATGATGATGGCGATGATAGCTGGCAGCATAATCAAAGTAACCGGAAAAGACGATGCATATCCTTCCTCCCGGTGAGTATATATATACGCCCGGCTGATGAAGAGCCCCAGCAATAGAGCTGACACTATGATTACCACAGTTTTACCAATAGTAAGAGTCTCACTGACCGCCGATGAAAGAATGGCATCTAACAATGGTATCCCTCCTTCCTCACTATTTATGGTCAAACAGCCTGCATGAGGCTGTGGATATCCTTGATCTCGCTGCGAAACTTGCTGTATTCCCGTCCATACTTGGAGTAGCCGCTTGGATACACCTGGTTCTGGGCCAGCAGGTGCGCCAACCAGAGCGGCAGAGCATGAGCTACTTTCGCTTCCATCAGGTGGTAGCCGGGAGGTAATAAGCAGTCCCCGAATCTGGGCATGCTCAAGCTCAAATGATCGCGCCGGGTTATGATGTCGCTATCCAGGGTGATACGCAGATCCTGATCATTTTGACCGAAAAAGGCAGAGCGCCTATAACTTATGAACACAACTGGGTTGACGTCGTTGCTCTTCAGGAAAAACTCGATCTCCTGCAATACCTGGCCTTGCATATAGTCCGGGTTATCAGGGTAGCCTCCATGATTAAGAAACAGCAGGGCCTGATCCAGAGTCAATTCCGCCCGCCTTTTACTGACTATGCCATCGATTTTCTTTTTTATCTCCAGGAATACTGGACTCTCCTGGCTCGCCGGACCACCATAGCTGCGCAGGCGCAGTTTTTCCTTATAATAGGGCTTGGAAAGAGAATGGCGGATAATGCGGGAATCATCGGTATCATAATAGAGGTTATTGATGATGTACTCCAAATCATTTTGGGCATTCTGGTCAGGACGCATTTTCTCTAGTAGGGACGGGAGTACCGCCTTATATTGGTCGGGATTCAAGATGAACTTCAACTCGTATCTTTTAAAGGCACTGGCTGCCATTTCGCTTCCTCCTCAAAATATGATTTAGGGTTGTGAGCATATCATAAAGGGCTGGACTTAAATTTATCTGAAGCAAACACTTCAGACTATTTTAAGGTTGCCAATCTAAGATCACAGCAAATAGTAAATAGAAATGGCATGATATAAAATTGTTGGTAGGTGAATGGTATAGGGAGGCAAACATGAGGATACTGGTAGTAGAAGACGAAGTACGCTTGGCCGAGACCCTGGCGCAGATCATGAAGGAAAATAAGTATGCAGTCGATGTTGTCAACGATGGTGAGTCTGGTTTTGACTGTGCTATGAGCGGCATTTACGATGTAATTGTTTTAGATATAATGCTGCCCAAAATGAATGGTTTTGATATAGTCCAGCAAATGCGCCAGGAAAAGAATCATACCCCAGTCATTCTCCTCACTGCACGGAACGCCGTTAACGATAAAGTCACCGGACTCGATTGCGGTGCCGATGACTACCTGACCAAGCCTTTTGCGACCGACGAACTGCTGGCTCGAATTCGGGCCTTGTCCCGGCGGCCAGGAGAAGTTGCTCCCCATGGATTGACCTTTGCTGATATCAGCCTTAATCTATCCACGTACCTTCTGGAATGCCGCCATAAATCGGTTCGTCTCGGCCTGAAAGAATTTGAGGTTATGCGCATGCTTATGGCTAACCCTACCAATGTCATCCCAAAGGAAGATATCCTGTTAAAAGTATGGGGTACTGAGAGCGATGCCGAGGACAACAACGTGGAAGCATACGTCTCCTTCCTGCGGAAAAAGCTTTTTTATTTGGGATCGGAAGTAAGCATTTCTACCCTGCGTAAAGTCGGGTATTATCTGGATGTGAAAAAATGATCAGGAATCTTAAAATCAAATTCGTCCTCGTTAATATGGCTTTGATTACTATCGTATTAGCGATAATATTCGGGGCTGTCTATGCCTCTACCCAAAACCGTTTGGCGAAAGAAAGCCTGGAAATACTGGAGCGGGCGGTGCGCGAAGAAAACCGCATAAATCCTCCTCCAGAAGGAGATAAAGTCCCTATACGCGATCCGGACTTCATGCCCATTCCAACCTTTACGGTGAATATTGACCAAGAGGGCAAAATAGTCAGTGCCAAAGGTGCTCTCTTTGATTTGTCAGACCAGGCCACCCTGGATCAGATTGTGCAAACAGTCCTGGACGGCGATGGCAATAGCGGCATTATAACCACGGCTAATCTCAGGTATTTGCAGCAAGATACCAATTACGGTTCTAGGATCTCATTTGTCGATCGCAGCATGGAAATCAGTACCCTGGCAGGCTTAATCAAAATATCGCTTTTGGTAGGTCTTGGTAGCCTTCTAGGATTTCTCTTAATTAGCCTGTATCTAGCCAACTGGGCTTTGCGGCCAGTAGCTAGAGCTTGGGATCAACAAAAGCAGTTCATTGCAGACGCTTCCCACGAATTAAAAACCCCCCTAACAGTGATACTGGCTAATGCCGGCATTGTCCTCTCCCACCCAGATGACACGGTGCAGATGCAAAGCAAATGGATAGAACACATCCAAGCGGAAGCCACCCGGATGAGTTCTCTGGTGGAAAGCTTGCTTTTCTTGGCGGGTTCTGATGATATGCAAG
>CAZYGL010000140.1:0-4751 GCA_964647335.1 uncultured Syntrophomonas sp.
TAAATTCTGCGCATCTGCCATTCACCATAATTGTTCCAGGCGTATGATTGCTTAGAATGCAAAAACCGACCATCTTGGTCGGTTACGCTATTAGCTCCTACGGGGACAAGCGTCCAAATGCACCCCCGCATTCATCGCTCCCTGTTAGCTGTTTACGCTTATTTATGGATTATCATAAGTATATACCTTATTAACATAATTTTAATTTCTTGTGAAATGTATCCCATAATCTCACTCATGCTATGAATTGCTTTGATAAGGTTGAGATGCGTGCCTCCCTTAACCGGCAGGTTTTTCCTGGGTTTGGTTTTGCCGGCAGCAACCCGGCCAATTCACCTATTATATTCACCGGTTCAGATTCTTCGGAAACCACAATTTCAGCATTATCTTTCAGTGTGGTTTCAGCCGCCTATCGCCAGGCTTGTGCGTACTTCAAGGCCACGTATTCGATAATAATCCCAAGACGATCCCGGCCATGAATTACACCCCTTCATCGAAACCGGTAGCGCTATCCCGGCAGTAAATAGACTCCGGTTGATTTCCTATCGCTTCGGTTACAGGCGTAATATAATGTAAATAGAGAGAATACGACCTTCTTCCAAACAACCTCTGCCAGAAGTCACCCCGAGCCTAATTTCTTATCGGTTCCCCGGATTTCCTGTCGAAAAGTTGCACCAGGCCAGGAGCGATTAGATTCCCGAATACACGGCGATGCTAATGCTTTCGCCAGGGGATTGGCAGCTCACGATTTCGAAAGGAGTGGTCATAAAATGGAAAGCAACAAATGGAAGGGCTTACTCTGTTATCTGTTTGGTTGGGTCACGGGGATCATCTTCTACATCATTGAAAAGGATTCTTTCGTGCGCTTTCATGCCATGCAATCCATACTAACCTTTGGCTCATTGAGCATCCTCAGTGCCGTCATCTCATTCCTGGGGTCCGTAGGCGGATATGCCCTCTGGTCGATCTTCCACCCCCTCAACAACTTGATCGGCCTGATAACCTTTATCCTCTGGATCGTGCTGATGGTCAAAGCCTACCAGGGAGAGAGGTTCAAGCTCCCAGTCGTGGGTGACCTGGCTGAAGGTTTTGCCGGCAGCGTCTAAGACAAATTTAGCAGTTGGTAAAGTTAAATATAAGGAGGCATGGCCATGATTTGTCCTCAATGCGGGCAGGAAACGGGAGATACCAAGTTTTGTACCTACTGCGGTGCAGCCGTGAGCGTTCAGGCAACACCTCGGGCTGAGAGCAGCCCCGGGAGTGCCGTGGCTCAGGAGCCTACGGCCCCGGTCCCCAAAAAACGTGGGAAAATAAAAAAAGTGTTGCTCATACTGCTAACGATTATCTTAATAGTTGCAGCATCGGCCTATTATATTGTGACCAGAGCAGCCAATGCGGATTCATACGAAATTGGCCAGGATAGCATCCCTTCAATCAAAGCCATTGTAGGCTACAGAGATATCGGGGAAGTGGGTGTATCCGCCGAAGGTGGCGTGGTAACGAAGACATATAGTTACAAAAACATCCAGGCTCCGCAGGCGGATCTGGATAATTATATTTCCTATTTGCGCAATCATGGATTTGTTCTTACCGAAGATATGGATTTAAATGACTCCCCGGGATCGACCCAGCTGGGCAAGGTGTCATCCGAAAAAGGCAAGATAATTCTAATGGACATTATCTGGGCGAAGGACAGTTACGAGATAAAACTGCGGTCAGGCGAGGGGAATTTGACCCGATATTAGCACAAAGTCAGGATGTGCAGCGCTGGCAGGCAAACCGAGTAGAACCAGTATCCTTACTCCTTATACTGGTTCTATTCTGCCTGGGCGGGGGTTCAGGAAAGTCTAAGCATCTATCACTCCAGGCTCTATTCCATATTCACTGCATAACGCGGCAACGTTGGAATTGACAAAACCGGCTAATAACCAGAAATCCCGATAAACTGACTTATGTAGTCGGGCAGAAACTGGATCTAACCAGCCTGATAGTCACTGGCACATACAATGACGGCAGCATCTCCTCTATTACGGCAGCCGAAGTGAGCATCAGTGGTTTTGACAGCAGTGTTCCCGCGAGTGCACAGAACATCACTGTAGATTTTGACGGGCACACTGCAGACTAACCCCCCTGGAATGCCTGAAACCTGACCAGAACCCATACAGGCAGCATTAAGCCAATAACTTCAATAACTTGGGGACTGTCCCCAAGTTATTTAAACAATACCAATGTCAGCAACCTGCAATGGGTCCAGCCGGACTAATGATTCCGCGTTAATACACCTTTATTTGTAGTAACATAGGGTTAGAGACAGCGATCAGCCACAAGGACTAACCGGGAGGAGGCAAGAGAGTGATGGGGAAACGCAACAACTGGCTACACCAAGTACTGGCAGGTTTAATGGTGGTGATGCTCTTGCTGGCAGCCGGCTGCAAACCGGGACCGTCCAAGATCGATGCGGGCGGATATGCCATCGACACCGCCCTGGCCCAGGAATTTGCCGCCTATACCGAGATCCCGGTGCGGGAGACTGCCCTGGTCCAACCCTACCAGGCCGCAGCCGATTTATCCAATGTGGTCAACGGGGATCGGTTCACTTTTTCCGAGCCAGCCCGGACAGCCTTGCTCCAAAACAGTTTTGTGGTCCTGCCCGCCCGGGGGGAAGAATTTTTCATGCTCTACGAGATAAACCGCTATGATAATATCCCCAATCTGGTCACCACTGATGCCATCCTGCACAATTATCACCTGTTCTATTCCCACCTTTTGAAAAACATTGAAAACCAAGCCCTCATACCAGAATTGCAGAAGATGAACACCAGCCTGCTGCACAGGGCCCAGTCTGATTATGCCGCATTGCAGGGTACTGCCTGGGAGAATGCCGCCCGCCGGAATCTGGCTTTTTTTGCGGTAGGCAGTGTGTTGCTGGCTCCTGGAACTGCCATCCCCCCCGCCGTCCAGACTGAAGTAGGCCAGGAAATCGAGTTGATCAAGCAGCACGACACCACCGCCCTGTCACCGGTCATGGCTATGGGGAGCAGCCCGGATCTCCTGGAAGGGCTCAAAGAGGACTACACCCAGTATATTCCCCGGGGCCACTACGCTAAAACCGAGGCTTTGCAGCAGTATTTTCAAACCATGATGTGGTACGGCCGCCTCACCTTCCGCTTGAAGGATGCCGATGAAACCCGCTCCGCCATCCTTATGACCCTGGCCCTGCAAGACGGAGCCGGTGCCGCGGAATGGTCCAAAGTCTACTCCACCACCACATTCATGGTGGGCAAAAGCGATGACATAGGCTACAGCCAGTATGGGCCTATTCTAACTGCAGCTTATGGGACAAAAATAGTCCCCGGGGACCTGCCGGGCAATCAGGCTGGTTTTGATCAGTTCTGCCAATTGGCCAGCCAGCTGGAGCCGCCGCTAATCAATTCGATTCCCATTTTCGATGCCACCATCCAGCCCGACCGGGAGAAGGAAATAAAAGGGTTTCGCTTCATGGGGCAAAGATACACCCTGGATGCCGAAATATTCCAGCACCTCGTCTATCGCGAGGTGGGGGAAAATCCCTCCGGCGAACGGCGTATGCTCCCCACTGGCCTCGATATCCCGGCCGCCCTGGGATCAGCGGCCGCGCAAAACATCCTACAAAACCAGGGGGCTTTTCAGTTCCAGGATTATGCCACCAATATGCAGAAGATGCAGATGCATGTGGCAGGACTCAAAGATGCGTGGCACCAGAACCTATACTGGTCCTGGTTAAACACGCTTTTGCCGCTAACCACCGCCAAGCCGCAGGGCTATCCTTCTTTCATGCGCAATGAAGCCTGGCAGCATAAAGAGCTGGCCACCTTCCTGGGCAGCTGGGCCGAGCTCAAGCACGACACCATCCTCTATGCCAAACAAGTCTATGCTGAGATGGGAGGCGGGGGCCGGGAGGACATCGACGACCGGGGCTATGTGGAACCCAATCCTCACCTTTACGCCCGGCTGGCAGCTCTCACCGCCCTGACCCGCGACGGCTTACAAAATCGCAGCCTGTTGAGCGAAGCGGACAGCCACAACCTGGACCAGCTCTATAGCCTGGTAATGCAGCTCAAGGTCATCTCCGAAAAGGAACTAGCCAATGAAGCACTGACTGAAGCTGAATACGAGCTGATTCGCACTTTGGGCGGCCAGCTGGAACACTTTTGGCTGGAGGCTTTCCGCGCGGAGGGCCTGGAAAGAACCTCCCAGCTGTCCGATTTTCCTGCCATGATAATTGCTGACGTAGCTACCAATCCTCCGGCGGAAGTGCTGGAAGTCGGCACCGGTTATGTAGACCATATATATGCCATTGTGCCGGTGGCGGGGTCGCTGCGGATTGCCCGCGGCGGGGTCTATTCCTACCATGAGTTTCCCTGGCCGGCTTCCGACCGCCTGACCGACCAGAAGTGGAAGGATATGCTAAGCAACGGCCAGGCCCCGGCGCCCCCGGCCTGGACATCCCACTACCGGGTGGAGGGCACCGCTGCAGTGCGTTCGGTGGATTTCTAGCCATGCGCTCCAAGTGGATGATCCTGCTGGGTATAGCCGGCCTGGTTATGCTGACCGCCCTGCTGGTTTTCCTGCTCCCGGCTGCAGCTCCGGACCCACCAGCGGAATACGACCTGAACCGGGACGGGCTCGCAGAGACCTATAGCTTCAGCCAGGGCCAGTTGGTAATTTGCCAGACGGGGGTAATAGACTGGACTTCTCCCCCGGAATGGAAC
>CAZYGL010000141.1:0-4744 GCA_964647335.1 uncultured Syntrophomonas sp.
ACCAGGCGCAGGTTGGCTTCCACCAGCTTGCGTTTGGCCTCTTCATCGCCATCTTCAATCAATTGAGCCAGTTCGATCTCTTCATTGGCAGTCAGCAGGCGCACCCGGCCGATTTCTTTAAGATACATGCGGACCGGATCGTCGATTTCCACCCCCTCAGGGATGATCACCTTTTCGGTCTCGATGCTCTCTGTTTCTGCCTCTTCAACTTCCAGGTCGATTTCACCTTCGGGGCCCACAGAGATGCCCAGGGTCTGCAAATGCTCCAGTATGTCATCTATCATATCAGGTTCCAAATTGAAACTCTGCAGTTCTTCCATGATCTCCTCATAGCTCAGGCTTTTCTTTTTCTTGCCTTTTTCTGCCAGAGCGCTTATGCTGTCTGCCATTTTGCGTTCTAATTTCATCTTCTACCCCCTTCCCGGGTTCCAATTCCTAATTTATCGAGCTGAAGGATAAAGGAAAGCACCGAATCAAAACTGCCCTTATCACCCAGGTTTTTAATCTCTTCTGCAGTACTCTGCCATTGCCGCAAAGCCTTTTCCTGTTCCACTCGCAGCAAAAATTCTTCCGCATCCCGCGCATAGTCAGGTTGTTCACTTTCAAGAAGCAGGGCGATTCGCGCCCAGGGTTCCTCTATACCCCATTCCGCCGCTCTGCGGCTCAACTCGGTCATCTTGCGGCGCGGATCCCCGGCCAGACCGTCGTATCGGGCTATAAGAGCCCTATAGCCGGGATCGGCAAAAAATTTTATACCAATTCTATGCTTGACCCGTTCATAAATCAACTCATCCCTCAGCATAGCCAGTAAGACTCTTTCCTGCAGGTTAATGACCTTGGCTGGGGAGGCACTCTCTCCTTCACCCGGGAGAAATCCTTTTTTATGGGATTGATGCCCGGCAGCGGTTTTGAATTCCTGTCCCACCAGATTTTCAGCCACTTCCAATTTACGGGCCAGCAGCTTGACATAGAAATCCCTCTCCAGCGCGCTGGGCAAAACCAAAATATCTGGCTTTAACATTCCGATTATCCTGATTTTGGCCTGCAGATCCAAGCTGGGGGTCGCATATATATAGCGGTTCAGTTTGAATTCGATAGCACTACAAGCATTATTCTTTACGTAATTCCAAAATCCCTCTTTCCCATAAGATTCAATATATTCATCGGGATCTTTACCCGGGGGAAGACTGACAATTTCCACCTTCAGTCCCGCAGCCCCTAATACTTTAATAGCCCGCATCGTTTCACGCTGGCCAGCTTCGTCGCCATCGTACAAGACCACGACTCTCTCCGTGTATCTGTGCAGCAAACTGGCCTGTTCCTCGGTAAGGGCAGTTCCCAGTGAGGCGACCACATTCTTGATACCAGCCTGATGGAGTTTTATGCAATCCATGTATCCTTCCACAAGAAAGGCGGAGTTATTCTCCCGTATGCTCTCCCGGCCCTGGGCTAATCCGTATAGATTCCTGCGTTTCGAAAAAAGCTCGGTTTCAGCTGTGTTAAGATACTTGGGCATGACCTCACCCAGACTTCTTCCCCCGAAACCAACCACATCCTGGTTATACATGAAAATCGGAAATACTATACGATTACGGAACAGGTCATAGAATCGATTTTGATTGTCGCTGCGTTTAATCAATCCTGATGCCTGGATGATTTCCGGAGCAAATCCTTTCTTGAGCAAATACTCCTCGACCAGGTTCCAGTCATCTGTCGCATAACCCAACCTAAAAATCGATATCGATTCCGTGTTCAGACCGCGTTTTTCAAGGTATGCCCTGGCTGCGCGTCCTTTTTCGCTGCTCAGCGTATCTGCATAGAACTGGGTCGCGGCATTATTCACCGCAATCAAGGCTTTACGCTTATCCAGCGATTTGCGATCCCGGGGAAGGGTAATCTCGATCCCGGCTTTGGCCGCAAGTAATTCCAAGGCTTCTTTGAAGTCAAGGCCTTCCTTTTTCATTACATAGGAAAAAATATTTCCCCCCGCATGACAACCGAAACAGTAATACATCTGCTTGTTCCTGTTCACGCTGAAGGAAGGAGTTTTTTCCGGGTGAAACGGACATAGTCCCCAGTAATTGTTTCCCCTGCGGTTTAGCTGCACACTCTCAGAAATTATTTCGACGATATCGAGACGTGCTTCTATTTCGCGAATGTTTTGTTCATCCATGTATTTAGTCATGACTTCCACCTACTATTCTATACAGACCGGTAAATTCCTTTTTAGTTAACGGAAAATATTTGGTGAACCAATTATCCCGTTTAGACCTCGCATGGCCAGCCAAAGATACGTCCCGCATCCGGGACCAGCGACTGAGGTATATATATGTCTCTGAAGAGGGTAACGCAATAAGCATCGCTCATCCCTGAAATATAATCGACTACCGCCCGCTCCAGGCCCTCCTGCTCAGCTATTTCCAGGTATAGTGGGCTCATCTTGTTGGGATTTTTCAAGTAGTATTTAAAAAGGTGCTCAATCACAAAGGCAGCCCGGGTCCGCTCTCCCTGGCATACTTGCCCCCGGTAGATGTTTTCAAACATGAATTCCCGCAGACCCCTTAATGCTTTTTCAATCTGCGGATCAGGCTCGACAAGGATCTCGCCCCCAGCCTCAATCTGCCTGCGGGTGTGAGCAATGGTATTGATCACCAGGGTAGCTATGCGCTGGCTGTGGGTGGTCCCCAGCGTTGCCAGAAATTCAAGGGGTATTTGGTCGAGGCTGAGGATTCCAGCCCGCACCGAGTCATCTATATCATGCTGGACATACGCAATTTTATCGCTTATACGGATCACTTGGCCTTCCAAGGTAACTGCCGGCGGAGCCTTGTGCCCATAACCGCTGTGGTGGAGCACCCCGTCCAAAACCTCGACGCTCAGGTTGAGTCCGCTGCGTTCCCGGTGTTGTTCGATGCGGGTCAATACCCGGATGCTGTTTTCATTGTGGCGGAAATGACCGCCCGTCAATTCATTCAGTACCTGTTCTCCTGAATGGGCGAAGGGTGTATGGCCTACATCATGGGCCAGGGCTATGGCTTCGATCAGATCCAGGTTGAGATTCAATCCTGCTCCGATGGTTTTGGCGATCTGGTTGACCTCCAGGGTATGAGTGAGGCGAGTACGGTAGTGGTCTCCCGGAGGAGCTACAAATACCTGGGTCTTATGCTTGAGGCGGCGGAAAGATTTGGAGTGGACGATCCGGTCCCGGTCCAGCATGAAACAGGTCCGGATAGGATCAGGTTTTTCTTCACACTGCCTCCCTCGTGAGCGGCTGGACCAGGTGGCCATGGGGCTCAAGCCATTGTTCTCTCTGGCTTCGATTTCTTCCCTAATTTCCATCTCTCTCACCTCATCCCTGAATAAAAAAATCCTTAGCCTGCAAGGTTAAGAATTAGCGCACCTCAAGGGAATAGATGCAACACTCCGGTTTTATCTGAATTTCTGTTGGCTAAGCCTTTATACTGATTTCATACTGCCTATGTTATTTATATACCACAGGCAAAGGCCAATTCCTTTAATAATATCATCGATATCAACCCGATTCCAAAACTCAAGTCGATTACAAATCTGGGGAGCTCCGGCCTGCCAGGGCTCCCCAGACAAAATCTCTTCTTACTTAATGGTTTCTGATCTGAGCCTGGGCAGCTGATAATCTGGCGATTGGTATCCGATAAGGAGAGCAGCTGACATAATCCAACCCGATAAGGTGACAAAACTCGACTGAACTGGGTTCACCACCATGCTCACCGCAGATTCCCATCAAGATCCCCGGCCTGGTGCCGCGTGCTTTTTCTACTGCCATTTTCATAAGCGCTCCAACCCCTTTGCGATCCAGGACTGCAAAGGGATTATCCTTCAATACTTTTCGCTCCAGGTAGACCGGAATGAATTTCCCTTCCGCGTCATCCCGGCTGAAACCCAGGGTGGTCTGGGTCAAATCATTGGTACCGAAGGAAAAGAACTCAGCGGTTGCCGCAATTTCATCAGCGACTACACAAGCCCTTGGCAATTCCAGCATGGTCCCCAGCACAAAATCGAGTTCCATGCCGGTAGAAGACTTGATTTCGGCATAAACCTCAAGTATGTCTTCCCTTAGCAGGGTAAATTCGGCTTGGTCCATAACCAGGGGAATCTCTATCTCGGCCAATGTCTCAATGCCTTCCTTCTTGAGCATCACCATAGCCTCGAACACAGCCCGGGTTTGCATGATATATATTTCGGGATAAGTAAGACCCAGGCGGCATCCGCGATGTCCCAGCATGGGATTGGCTTCATGGAGGCTGTGTATCTTCTTGAGCATCGTCTCTTTTTCCATGATGTCATACTTGTTGGCGTTGCGGAATTTCATCTCAACTATGTCGAGCATCAAGCTTTCCTGATCAGGCAGGAACTCATGCAGGGGCGGATCCAACAGGCGTATGGTAACCGGGAAGGGGGCCATGGCTTTTAGGATGCCGTAGAAGTCTTCCCGCTGGAAGGGCAGCAGTTTTGCCAGAGCAGCTTCGCGGTCAGCCAGGTTTTCCGCCAGGATCATTTCCTGCATTATGGGCAGCCTTTCCTGGGCCATGAACATATGCTCGGTTCGGCACAGACCTATACCCTGCGCCCCGAATTCCCTAGCTTTCGCGGCATCCTCGGGCGTATCGGCATTGGCTCGAACCGCCAGCCTCTTGGTATCGTCAGCCCAGGCCAGGAGGGTCTCGAATTCTTCAGAAAGAGTCGGTTCTATCATGGGCACTTCACC
>CAZYGL010000142.1:0-1084 GCA_964647335.1 uncultured Syntrophomonas sp.
TATTCGGCGACATTTCTTATTGGATCTGGGATTAGTGAATCTAGCTCCTCACACATGGTGAGAGTTTTGCTGTGTCAACATCGATGCCCTTAGGACAAGGTGGAAGGCAAGCCAGTCATCGCTGTCGGATTGTCTATTTAATGGCACTTGATATTCACAATTACTTCTATATCTTGGTGTTCTTGGCATTCCTTCCAGCCCCAGCTGCCTTTGATGGATGTAACCATTTATTTTTAAACACAAAAGAACCGTCCCCTTGTGTTGTGCTGTACCACTCATATTTGCCTACATATTTGTTTGATTGCCTCAATTGTTTTGCAACTGTATTCAAACTTAACTACATTGGCGGCAGTCTGCGGATTCGGGTATTCTACCATGACTGCACGGGTATGCTGTCCTGCCCAACCTATGAAGGTCTGGGGTAAAAAAGCGTCGGCCACATTGTCTAATCCCTGGTTTGATACTTGAAGCGAGTCACTGAAATACTGGCCAATTTCTTCATCCCCGTAAATAGCATTTAACCAGCCATGAAAATCAATGACCAGATCAGGTTCCTCATTAAGCACTAAATTTTTTAATATGTTGGCCTCAGGTGAAGCAAATGGTGTGTCTCCGGTATGGTATTTCGCTTCCCCGCAATATTTCCATAGGTAATCGAAGTCACGATTGATGTCAATCCCCTGTCCATTACAACGGCCTGCTATTCTATCATCAAAACCACGCAGCAGCCCGTCGGGATTTACACAAGGCACAACGATAAGACGCGTCTTGTTCAGATATGCTGGATTCTCGGAAAAAGCACTGATTATTTCATGAGCCATCTGCACCAGGGACGCACCGTCATAGTCCCATGAATCCTCAAAGCCATGCATCGCGAATGTTAGCAGAACAGTTTTTTCGTACTTGGCCGGAGTTATAGTAACCGCCTCTATTACATTTCCTCTCGAACTATAACCTATGATGGCGTGTTCAGGAACGATCTTTGTTCCCTCAGCAGTCGGACGATTGTTATATGCTGAATAGACTGCGCTTTTATCATTTCGTTCATTGTCTTGCTCAGAAAGCAGCGTATCCGATGAACCTA
>CAZYGL010000142.1:1184-4743 GCA_964647335.1 uncultured Syntrophomonas sp.
ATACCACAGTCATTGACCAGCACGTGCATGACGTTGGAAGCCCGCATTGCTGAGAGCTCCCAGTTGGAGGGAAACTTCTCGGTATTTATAGCCAGGTTGTCAGTATGTCCTTCCACTCGAATATAATTGGGAATTATCACCAGGGCAGTGCCAAGCTTGGTGATGATTTCTTGAGCGGCCGGGGTCAATTGGTCAGAACCGCTGGAAAAAAGCAAAGTATCCTTAATACTGATTACCAGCCCTCTCTCCTGGGACACTATGTCTATATAGTCGCCCAGTTTGGTTGCGGCTTGTTGGTTACTTTGGGCTGGTTCTGAGACTCTTTCCGAGGCGACAAACTCCTGGATCTTCTGCTGAACGGCGTCCAACTGCAATTGGTTGACCAAATCTTGACTCAGCTGTGGTCCAGGCTGGTCGGGAGTAACCGACTGTGTATCCTGGGGTTCAGGGGAAATCGAGGTTCCACTCAAAACTATGTTCAGGGACTCAGCAATAGCATTGTATCTTGCCTCGTCCACCTTGCTCATGGCATACATCATGATAAAAAACACCATCAGGAGCGTGATAAAATCAGCATAACTGAGCAGCCAGCGTTCCATACCGGCTTCATGTTCACCAACCTGATGACGTTTGTGTCGCTTGGCCATCTGATTATGCCCCTACTTTCTCTCCAACAGCTTGCACCGGACGCCGGTGGCTTTCAGCCGGCAGGAAGATGCTTAGTTTTTCCCGGATCAGCCTGGGATTCTCCCCATTTTGGATGGAAAGAATCCCTTCCTCGATCATTTCCATCAAGAATACCTCGTTGTTGATTCTCATCTTGATTTTGTTGGCAAAGGGTATGAACAGAATGTTAGCGGAGGCTATGCCATACAGGGTAGCAAGAAAAGCGACCGCTATAGCGCCACCTAGTTCTTCCGGATTGGATAGGTTGCTTAAGACCGTAACCATCCCCATAACTGTACCGATTATACCCATGGTTGGGGCAAATCCACCCGCTGTCATGAACATCTGGTACCCTACCATCTCATTTTTTTCGAAGACCTCAATTTCCCGTTCCATTATGTCCCGGGTAAGTTCAGGTTCAGTGCCGTCGACTACCATTTGCAGGCCCCGGACGAGAAACTGGTTTTCGATATTAGGCAGATAGTCTTCCAAGCTCAAAAATCCTTCCCGCCGGGCTTTCTCGGCACATATGACCAAGGACTCCAAGGCTTCATCATAATCCAGTGGCAAAGTTTTGAACACTGATTTTATGTAATAAGGAACTCTTTTGATTTCCTCCAGCGAATAACTAACCATGGTGGCCCCTATTGTCCCGCCGAAAACAATCAGGAAAGCTGTTTCCACCACGAGCATACCGATCCCCCCGCCTTCCATCAGGAAAGCTACAATAAGGAACACGAATGCTATCAATAAACCTGCCAATGTTGCAATATCCATTGCCAAAACCTCACCATCTGCCCAAAAATATGATAATGTGCTATGCCATCAACTGCCCTTTAAGTGGAAACAAGGCTTCTAATCCGTTTCTCGGTTGAGATTATGTCAGTAATCCTGATCCCAAAATACTCCCGGACCACTACAACCTCGCCACGTGCAATCAGCGTATCATTGACCAGGATATCTACCGGTTCGTTTTCCAAACGGTCCAACTCTATTATCGAACCCTTGGTAAGCTTAAGTACCTCCGAGATAGGGCGTTTGGTCCTGCCCAGCAACACGGTAAGTTTCAGTGGGATGTCCAAGATCAGGTCCAGATTAGGGCTGTTAAAAGCCTTTGTATCCAAATCGGGTTTGGGGTCTGGTCTTCCAGCTTCGGCCACTCCTGCCATCTGATTGGGCTCCACTGGCATTGACTCAGCCCCGGTATGGTCATCGGACGGATTGTCCCTCAACAGCGCTTCAATCTCCTCATGTGATATAAAAGTATTTGTCATTATTTGTCCCCCTATATCTTCTCCGTAATCATGACCGCTACCTGATTTCCTAGGTTTCCAGGTTGGACTTTGAATTTGGGATGACCTTCCACCAGCAATTCCATGTCATCACCTACTACCGTATTGATCAAGACTACATCCCCTTCCTCCAAATGCAGGAATTCCTGAACGGAAAGCCTGGTTTGCCCGCAGCAGGCAGCCAGGTTTACCTCCACTTTGGACAGACAATCAATGATATAATCATTCCTTGCCTCTCCGCTTGGTTGCTGGGTCGACAGCCAATTTTGCATTGTCGTATTGATCATAGCTTCTTTCATTGTAGTATGAGGCAGGCACAGGTGAATCACGCTCTGGTTATCAGCCAGGCTTGCAGCAAAGGTAATGACAGCCACGATTTCATTCATGGAACTGGCTTTTTTATAAAACTGGGCGTTGCTCTCCATAGTGTCGATGACTGGTTTGAATTCGCAGAACTTGGACCACGCAATGACCATTTCATCCAGTAACTTTTCCACCAATTTTTTTAGAACCCGAGTCTCAATCTCAGTCAGGGGTTTGGCCAGGTTGCTCCGGCGGCCGGTTCCGCCGAATAATAAGTCGAGAGCCGGAGCGGTAAAATTGTGACCCAGTACCAGCACTGCACTGCCGGTAAGCGGCGACATTTGAAACATTGTCAACAATGCCGGCGGGTTGACGGTGGCCATAAATTCCTGGTAGGTGGATTGCTCTACCGAGGCTATTTTGATTTCTCCGCTGCAACGCAAATAACCGGATAAGAAACTGGAAGCATTTTTAGCATAATTCTCGTTGATAATTAACAACGTGCGCAACTGGTCCTTGCTGAATTTGTTAGGACGTTTAAAATCATAGCGACTACCGGAAGACAAGGCCTGGCTGTCCATAACTCCCGCGTCATCACCTGTGTTTTGACTGAATACCCCCCAGTTGGATTTGGACCTATTTTCATCCATTGTTCATCATTCCTCTATTTTAGGTTAAATAAACCGGATCAATCCTGGCTATTTCTTGAGCACGCCAACTTCCTCAACAGCCTTGCGCATAATTTCATCCTGAGCAGTAATCATGCGGCTGTTTAAGGCATAACCACGGGAGACAGTGATTAAATCGACCAGGTTCTGAGCCAGGTCTACATTGGATGCCTCCAAAAATCCCTGTTTGACTGTGCCCCCACTGGATTCGCTTAAGCCGCACTGTTCATTGGCATTAAATCCGCCTTCCACCGGTGTCAAAAATTCTGTATGGGCGAAACTGGCCAGAGAGAATTCCTGGTCAGGTTTGCCGCCGACCATTTTTATTTCGCCACTAACACCAGCCACTCTGTGTCCCTGTTTGGTTATCAGGTATCCCTCAGCATTGGTATTGAAGTCTCCTTGGCGAGTGTAAATGGTGCCCTCGCCGGTATTAATCTTGAAAAAAGCTTCCCCTTCAATGGCAAAATTGTTCGGATCACCGGTTTCTCGAAAGGTCCCCTGGGAAAAGTCGATTTTGAGCTGGTCAGCAACTACACCATTGATTTCTTCTTTGAAAGTCCTGACTGATAGCTTGCCTTCCTTGAAACCGTCTGTATTGGCGTTGGCAATGTTATTAGCAGTAAGATC
>CAZYGL010000143.1:0-2585 GCA_964647335.1 uncultured Syntrophomonas sp.
CGAGATAAGCGAAGTGTCAGGGAATGGATCGATCTCTGCCAATCGACCTGGAAAGATAAGGACGGGGTGCAGAAGATCCACTATTCCCAACAGGAGCCGGGTTTGAGGGTCGGAGCGCATTCCGCTACTATCAAACTCGAATCCTTCCTGGAGTTCTATCGAGATTTGCCGTACCGGCCTCTGGACATAATGCTGGAAGTCAAGGACAAAGACCTGTCTGCCATCAAGTGCATACTGGCGGCGGATCCGGATCCGCCCCGGCGGATGCTGGAAGAGGAATGGGCCCGGTACAAGTACCTGGTCATGGAACACTCAGAGCTCCACTATCAGACTATCGGCAAGACATTGAACCCTCAGCTGACGTTGGATGGTACAGCGTTTTACCTGCAGTTGGAAGACGCCCTGGCCAAGATCCCCAGTAAAGGACAGGCTTGGAATGCCGCCCAACACGTATGGGGTTATTTCAAAGACATCGCCAATGATAAAGAGAAAAAAAGCTGGCTAGAAAAATCGCAGCTCTACCAGCAAGACCAGGTCGGGACCAGGCAGATCAAGGAATTTTTGTTGCGATTGGCCATCAAATATGATCGGTCATATCTGCTCGATTCCTATTATTTCTTTTTGGATTAGAGTATGCCTCTGGTTCGGGCATTGCTCCCAAATCTAGTAGGAAAGGAAGCCGGGATGAAGGGCCTCATGAAGCGGACTGAATCACAATATGCGGGAGGTATCGGATATCATGATGTATTTCACGGATGACATGCTGGACAGGTTTATCAAAGAAGATGTTCCCTATATCGATTTAACTACACAGGTACTGGATGTATCTGGTAAGAGGGGCAGAATCGAATACATATGCAGGGATGAGGCAGTTGTATGCGGTAGTGAAGAAGTGCAGAGGATACTAGGCAAGCTGAATATCGAAACCATTCAATACGTACCCTCCGGGGTGCTGGTGAAACCGCAAACCGTAATATTATCCGGGGAGGGATTGGCAGAAGACCTGCTTATGGCCTGGAAGGTAGGACAAAATATCCTTGAGTATGTTTCGGGTATAGCTACCCGCACCAGGCGGATACTGCAGCTAGCCAGGGAAGTCAATCCCCGAATCGAGGTCAACACCACCCGTAAGTCATTTCCTGGTACCAAGGAATTTTGTATTAAAGCAGTGGTAGCGGGAGGGGGACTTCCCCACCGGCTGGGGCTTTCAGAAACCGTGCTGGTCTTTCCACAGCATATGAACTTCATTGATGGTTTTGAGGGTCTCCTGGCCCAAGTGGCTCACATCAAGTCCCGCTGCCGGGAAAAAAGGGTACTGGTGGAAGTGGAGACCGTTGCCGACGCAGTCAGAGTATGCCAGGCGGGTGCAGATGGAGTTCAATTGGATAAAATGCCCCCCGTGGAGTTGACAAAGGCTGTCCAGGCTATTCGGGCTCTTGATCCCGGTATCGTCATCCTGGCAGCCGGGGGAATCAAAGAAAGCAATGTGCAGGAATATGCTGCAACCGGGGTGGATGTTATTGTCACTTCCGCGGTGTATTTCGGCAGACCAGTGGATGTAGGGGTTGGGATGTACCCTATATAGACAGTGTGCCTGGCAGACTGAACAGGCTCAGTCTGGATTACGATCGATTCTGGGAGTAAAGTGGGATCACTGCTGGCTGGATTTCTTTCACAAAGGATGGGTGATTCATGAACAAGACAAAGGGGCGCTTACTTCTGCTGGGTATTTTGTTTGTGGTCATCGTATGCATATTGGCATATTTCTACTGGAATTTCCGGGTCGAGGAAACATTTACACCTGTCCCCCTGGACTTTGATCCTTATAGTTGTTCTTCCACCTACCAGTGGGATCAGGATTCAATAACCGTTCAGGGAGGATTTGTCAAAGGCAAGGTCCAGGCGGGTGCAGGGGAGGAATTGCTGGTCCGGTCATTATGCCCTGAACCAAGCATTACCTTGCGCGGAGATATAGCCAAATCTGGCAGCCGTGTGATCAGGCTGGAAAACATTGACCCGCTTAAAATCGGGACCAGCAACCAGGATCCATTGACTATTAAAGATTATCACACGATTTCCATAACCCTCAATTACGGGGCCGGTGAAGTTCAAAAAGTCGATTTCATGACCAGAGACGACCGAGAATATCTGGAATTCGTGATCATGGGCGACAACCGCGGAGGGTATGAGACTTTTGCCAATATTATCGAGCAGATAAATGCAATTCGTCCAGTCTTCACCATCGACAACGGAGACCTGGTTTTTGGAGGCAAGCCCAATCAGTACAGGCTTTTTTACCAGACTATATCCAAGCTGCAGGTACCCCTTTATACGACCCTGGGCAACCACGATATCCGGGCCGATGGGCGGGAGATATACACCAGACTTTTCGGGCCTCCTTACTATTCATTCGATTACCGCAATACCCATATCATCCTCTTGGATAGTTCCCGGGGATGGGCCGAGAAGACTGCAATACCTGAGGAACAGTATGTTTGGCTGGAAAACGATCTCAAGAAAGCCCAGGGAAAACAGATAATGGTCATATCTCATGTACCCCCGACCGATCCGCGCAGCAATTCCCT
>CAZYGL010000143.1:2685-4721 GCA_964647335.1 uncultured Syntrophomonas sp.
GGAGAAAACTACCTGGAGCTAATCCAACTGCCGTCACCGGCCAATAAAATTCAGGATAGATATGGCGCGGCGATTGAATTGTTTGCCACTTCGATATATAAAGAATACCGCACGATCATATGGGCTGGAGGATCATTTGCGGCCATTATCGCAGGCTGGCTCATATGGTCACTGCGTCAGCAATGGTTTCCCTGGCTGGTGATGGCGGGTGTCTGGTTGGTAGATGTTTTCAAGTATGCCAAGCGTAGATTCATGGAATTGTACAGAAAATTCAAATCGCGCGAATAAAGGGATAAGCGTAAGAGCACTGAGAAAAGAGGGAAGGTCACTCCCATGGAAAATGCAGCAACGGCCTCTTTGCAGACCATCGAACGAGCTATAATAACCAAATACAGAAAGAAGCTTTGGACGAAGTTCACTGCCGCCATCAGGGATTTCGAGCTTATCCAGGATGGGGACAGGATTGCGGTAGCCATATCCGGGGGCAAGGACAGCACCATGATGGCCAAGCTATTCCAGGAACTATACGCACATGGACACCGCAACTTCGAGCTGCGGTTTATCGCGATGGATCCCGGTTATCATGAAACCAACCGCCAAACCCTGATCGCTAACTGCCAGCACCTCGATATACCCCTGAAAATATTCGAGTCCCAGATATTCAGGATAGTTGACAACATAGCGGCGGATTATCCTTGTTACATGTGTGCCAAGATGAGGCGGGGGGCGCTTTATGCCCAAGCCCAGCAACTCGGCTGCAATAAACTGGCCCTGGGCCATCATTTTAATGATGTGATCGAGACCACAATGCTCAATATGTTCTATGCTGGCACTTTCAAGACCATGCTGCCTAAATTGAAATCGGCCAATTTTCCGGGTCTGGAGCTTATTCGCCCCCTATATTTTGTTGAAGAACAAGCTATAGAGAAGTTCATGGCCGAATACGGAATTCAAGCCCTGAATTGTGCCTGCCGGGTAGCAGCGGAAAGAACCGGCAATCAGCGCTATGCGGTCAAAGAGCTGATTGCCGAGCTTAAACAAAAATTTCCCCATGTAGACCAGATGATCATGAGGGCAGCCCGCAATGTGAACCTGGACTGCGTTTTAGGATGGCAGCAGGGGGGGACAAAATACTCCTATCTGGACTTTTACGATCAAGAGCAGATCAATCGCGAGAATTAGACCAAACTGATGATTGTGTTCATAGATTGGATATGTTGCGCCCGGTATAGATCTCCGTCATCTCTCTTTTGATCTGTTTTTTTATCTTGACCTTCTCCCGGGGCTTGAGATCTTGTTTGGCGGTTCCGAACAGGTAGTTGTCAAGGTCGAATTCCTTGAGCAGCATCTTGGTATGGAAAATATTGTCCTGGTAGACATTCACATCGATCATGTGGTAGAGAGCCCGCGTTTTAGCGGATATATAATTTTGGATGGAATTTATCTTATGGTCGATAAAATATTTTTTGCCTTCCATATCCCGGGTGAAACCCCGCACTCTATAGTCAATTATGCTGATATCGGGATTGAAACTGTGGATCAGGTAGTTCAGCGCTTTCAAAGGCGAGATTTCTCCGCAGGTCGAAATGTCTATATCCGCCCTAAAAGTACTGATGCCGCGGTCAGGATGATTTTCCGGGTAGGTGTGGACCGTGATATGGCTTTTGTCAAGGTGGGCGACTACTGCCTCAGGCAAAGGACCCGGCGACTCTTTCTGGAGCTCACCGCAGCTTTCGGTACGGTTTTCGCTTTCCGAGATAAGTATGGTTACACTGGCTCCCTGGGGATCATAATCCTGCATGGCGATGTTCAATATGTTGGCTCCGATTATTTTGGAAACGTGGAGCAGTATCTTGGTTAAGCGCTCCGCATTGTATTCTTCGTCAATATATTGGATATATTCCTGGCTATGCTCAGGCTTGAGCGCGTAGCAGATATCATAGAGATTGAAACTTAAAGTCTTGGTTAGATTATTGAATCCATAAAGTTTAAGTTTCTTCTTGATCGGTTTTATCTCCATGTATATCTCCTTCCCA
>CAZYGL010000144.1:0-2401 GCA_964647335.1 uncultured Syntrophomonas sp.
ACCTGATCGCGCAGTACGTTTATTCCTGCCCGGTTGAGGAAGTCGATGGTAGCTTCTGCGTTGCCACTGATATATTCATGGTTACCCATACAAGCGTAGCTGCCCAGCCTGGGGGTGAGTTGCTGCAGCACGGCTGGCATGGCTTGTTCGGTAGCTAGATCGACTCCTTCATCGATGATGTCTCCGGGAAAAACGACCAGGTCAGGTTCCTGGGAGTTAATTAGTGCGACCATTTGCTCCAGACGATCCAGTCCTACCACCCAGCCCAAATGGATGTCAGAAACCGCAACTATCCTCAATCTGTCCAGGGAGCTCGATTTTTTAGCCACGGTAATTTCATAGTTGCTCACCACCGGGCGCAGAGAGTTCCAAGTCCCATAGACCAACAGAGCGGCCACCAGGGCCAAAATGCAAAGGACCAGCACATTGAAATGTCCCCGCAGGCTGGGAGGAAGGATATTGGTCCAGCGGATCAACAAACGCAGGCTTTCGGCAACCAAGAGGATCAGGAGGAGATAATACATGGCTCCCATCCAGTATGAACCGGCATATATTATAAATCGTGCCGCTACATGCGGCAGATAAGATGAAATAAAACGGCCCAGCGGAAACAACAGTGCCAGCAGCAGAACCATAACTGCCCAGCCAGAAGCCATCTTGACCGAATAAGTCTTTATGGCCTGATAGCCGCGCAGTCCTATGTACCAGTTGACCAGGCCGTACAGCAATAAAAATACACTAATAAACACTATTACTTGCGGACTTCGCATACCCCTGCTCCCTGCTTATCATACTTGCATCCAATGATCCGAACTTTCTTTCCTAAAGGTATTATAATAGACATATACGATTTTCGCCCGATTTAATCAGACTGCGGACCGTTGATGCGGGTTTAGCGTCGGGGATTGTCATTTCACCTGGAAGAGACAGTATTGGCGGGATTTCAGTTCATCATGCGGGAAGGGATATAGCCTATGGGAATCCTCAGTAAAAAAATTTGGCGGTATATCCTGCGCAATTTGGGCCAGTTTCTGGCTGCAGCAGCTGTGGTCATGGGTGGGATCATAGTCTATGTTTCTATGAGCAGTTCTTATTATAACCTGGGGCAGGCCCGGGAGGATTTCTACCAGGAAAATAATTTTGCCGAATACAACTTTCAAGTGGTGAAGGCTCCAGAGGCAGTAGTCAAGCAGATCGGGATGCTGGACGGGGTAAGCCAGGCAACCGGCAGGATACAGAAGGATCTGTCCGTTATCAAGGAAAACGACGAGCGGGCTACAGCCAGGTTGGTGAGTTTCAGCCTGCCTATGAAAGAGCAAATGAATCAATTGACTATAGTACAGGGAAGATCGTTTGAGCTGAAAGGCAGCAGCGGAATCACCGAAGTAGTTCTGGATCCCAAATATTTAGCTGCCAACGAGCTTGACTGGGGTGACGAAATTGCGGTCATCGTCGAGGGCAAGGAAGTTTTCCTGACTGTTGTGGGATCTGCCATAAGCCCGGAATTCATTTATGCCATGCGGGACAGTGCGGATATTTTACCGGATGCCAAAAAATTTGGTATCTTTATGGTCGAAACCCGGCAAGCTCAGCAGATACTAAACATGTCCGGACAGATAAACCAGGTCCTGATCAAATTCGATCCTGGAGCAGACCAGGATGAAGTAGTGGCTGCCATCAAGGATATCCTCAGGCCATATGGACTGCTGTCCTCATACCAGCGTTCCGACCAGTTGAGCGATGCCATGCTGGAGGCGGAAATGGATCAATTGCGCGGAGTGACCAACGTACTGCCCGGAATATTCCTGGCTATTGCCGCAGCTATCCAGTTCGTGATTTTAAGGCGGATGATCAAATCCCAACGGCCTCAGATCGGCCTTATGAAAGGTACCGGGTATCATAATTACCAGATCATGTTCCATTATGTGCTCTATGCACTGGCTATCAGCATGGCCGGGGCAACAGCCGGAATATTGCTGGGGGTGCGCTTTTCCCTTTATTTCACTGATCTGTATGCCACCTATTTCAATCTGCCGGTATACTTCAAAGGATTCAACCTTCAGGCTGTCCTGCTAGGCTTGGCAATGAGTTTGGTTATTGCAGGAATTGCCGGACTGTCAGCTTCGATTGGGGTGGTAAAAATTCAACCTGCTCAATCAATGCGGCCAGAGCCACCCAAGATCGGAGGCAAAAGCCTCCTGGAATACTGGCCATGGTTGTGGCAGCGGCTGAATTCCGGCTGGAAGATGAGTATGCGCAACATAAACCGAAACAGGGGCAGATTTTCGGTCACTTTGCTGGGAGTCATATTTGCGGTGATACTTCTGGTGATCTCTTTCTTTGTCTATGATGCCATCGACTACATGATGCAAAAATCATTTTATCAAGGTCAGACTTATGA
>CAZYGL010000144.1:2501-4698 GCA_964647335.1 uncultured Syntrophomonas sp.
GGAGAAAGCTGTAATTGCCGGGCGGGTCCGGCAGATGGTGGGGGCTGGTTCATATATAGACCTTATCCAGGCAAACCGTCTTGTGCAGGAAATAAACCTGGTGTCAGGAGCCATGCTGAAAGTAGACCCGGGCACAGCTGAACAGGTGGAGGCGGAGATCAACAGGATGTTGGGGGTGAGTTCAGTAATAAGCCATCAAAAGGAGATTGCCAACTTCGAGAGTTACCTGGGCACTATGGATGTGTCCATATTTATAATGGTCTTGTTTGCGGTTATTCTTGGATTCGCCATAGTTTATAACTCCTCGGTAATGAACCTGGCTGAAAGAGAAAGAGAAATAGGCTGTATGCGAGTGATCGGCTTTAGCGTCCGGGAGGTATCCGGGCTTTTATTCAAGGAAAATGTAGTCCATTCCATCCTGGGAGTAGCGCTGGGCCTGCCCCTGGGCAGGTATGTGGCCCAGGCCTATATGCAGTCTGTTACTACCGATTTATATACCCTGCCAGTCATTATTTATCCCCGTACCTATTTTTATGCCGCACTCGGAGCTATAATCTTCATAATCCTGGCCCACCTGTTGGCTGTGCGGGGCATCAAGGACCTGGACCTGGCTGAAGCGTTGAAGAGCCCTGAATAATGAGTGAAAAGAACCGAGCATCCTTTGGAAAGGAATGATATATCCCGATGGAACGTAAAGTGCTGATGAAACTTGACCGGGTGACCAAAACCTATGATATGGGTGAAGTGAAAGTCGAAGCCTTGAAGGAAACGACCCTGGAGATATACAGCGGGGAGATGCTGGTCATATTAGGCCCTAGTGGTTCCGGCAAGAGTACTCTCCTGAACCTGATGGGCGGGATGGATTCACCTACCAGTGGCAAAGTCATTTTTGACGGCAAGGATATCACCAGCGGCGGGGAAGATGTACTGACCCATTATCGCCGCAATGAAGTCGGTTTCGTATTCCAGTTCTATAATTTGATCCCCGACCTGACCGCTCGGGAAAACGTGGAATTGGCTGCAGAACTGGTCAAAACTCCGCTTTTAATCGATGACATACTCCAAGAAGTGGGTTTGAACGAACGCATGGATCATTTCCCTTCCCAAATGAGCGGCGGGGAACAGCAACGAATATCGATTGCCCGGGCAGTTATCAAGAATCCTCGCCTTCTTTTGTGCGATGAACCAACCGGTGCTCTGGACTACGAAACGGGTAAACTCATCCTTTCCTTGCTGAAGAAGATCAATGACGAAAAAGGTTGCACGGTGGTCCTTATAACCCACAACATAGCCATAGGCGGAATGGGTGACAGGGTGGCAAGGATGCGCAGCGGCGAGATTGTCGAAGTCACCGAAAATCCAAATCCCGTATCACCGGAAGGAATCGAATGGTGATGGGCATACTGGGCCGTAAGCTGCTGCATTTCATTCGCCGAAATCTGGGACAGTTCCTGGCGGCTACCGCGGTAGTGATGGCCGGTATTATGGTGTACATTGCTATGAATACCGCCTATTATAACCTGAGCCAGTCGCAAGCTTCCTTTTATAATGCCAACAATTTCGCAGATTACTATTTACAGGTTGTAAAGGCGCCTGAGGCAGTGATAAAACAGATCGAGACCGTGCCAGGAGTCAAGACAGCCACCGGCCGGATTCAGAAAGACCTGGCCATAATCAAGCCCGACGGAACTCGAGCTACAGCTCGTTTGGTCAGTTTCACGCTGCCAATGGAAGATGAGCTTAATCGGATAACCCTGGAAAAGGGCAGGATGTTTGCCAGTGCCCAAAGCGGCAGTTACGTCGAGGCAGTCGTTGATCCCCAGTTTGCTCCTGCCAACCAGCTCAACTGGGGTGACACTGTAAGGGTTGTTATAGGCGGAAGAGAGCGTCTCCTTACAATAGTGGGGTCTGCTTCCAGCCCGGAGCTCATATATCCCATTAAAGACGCAGCCAGCATCCTCCCGGATCCCCTTAATTTTGGGATTTTCATGGTTGAACAACGGCAGGGTGAGCAGTTGCTGGACCTACCAGGACAGATCAACCAGGTTTTGCTGGAATTCGCTCCCGGGACCTCGCAGGAAGACACTGTTGCCGCAGTCGAAGAGATACTCAAACCATATGGTGTAGTGGCATCTTATGCGCGCAAGTACCAGCTTAGCCATGCCGTCCTGCAAGCCAAACTGGACGGCATAGGAAC
>CAZYGL010000145.1:0-4641 GCA_964647335.1 uncultured Syntrophomonas sp.
CTTCAATACAGTCCATTTTCCTGTCCAGGATCTGCATGGAGAGATCATAATGGGTAAGGGCATAAGTTCCGGATCCGCCGCAGCAGCGGTTGGCGTCCTGCATCTCCAGCAGCTCTACCCCCGGAATCCGCTTCAGCAGCTCCCGGGGCTGGCTTTTAATGCTTTGAGCATTGGCCAGGTGACAGGGATCGTGGTAGGTGACCTTAATCTTGGGGGCCTGGTCGTTGGCCAAGGGACGAACATCCAGGACATCTACCAGGAATACGGTCAGATCTATCACCCTTTTAGAGAATTTTTCGATCTCCTCATCCAAACCTTCGCCTGCCAGCAGGAATTCCAGATTCTTGGCTCCCAGAGCTGACGAGCAGGAAGCGCAGTCGGTGATGATATAGTCGAAATCATAACTGTTGAAGAGACGGATATTTTCTTTGGCCAGCTCCTGGGCAGTATCCATCTTGCCGTTGGCTATATGGGGCAGTCCGCAGCATTTCATGTTACTTGGAATTATCACCTCGCAGCCGTTGCGGGTTAGTACATCCACTGTGGCCAGGGCCACATTGGGATTAAGCAGGTCGGTGCCACAGCCCAGGAAATATCCAACCCGGTACTTTTTCTCCCCCCGGGCAGGATTTACTTCCGCCAGGCGGCTCTTGGCTGAACGGGAGGGGATATCTGTCAGTATCTGTTCTGCTTTGGGCAGGTCACCAGGCAGCATCCGGGTCAGTCCCAGGGCGCGGGCGATCTTTTGCGCCCCGGTCTTCTGAGCGCCCCACATCATGCGGATGGCGCTCTTGAGCAAGGCGGGCTTGGTCCACATGGTATCGAAGATCAAATCCTTCACCGGACTGGGATTCTTTTCATAAATGTAGGAACGAGCAGCTGCATTCAGCTCGTGAATATCGATCCCCGAAGGGCAGTTTACACTGCAGGTTTCGCATAACAGGCAATTGCCCAGGTGGTCATAGACCGCCTGATCGGGTTTGACTTTGCCATCCCGCACCATCTGCACCATAAACACATGGCCGCGGGGAGCCACGGTCTCATTTCTTATTTCCGCGAAAACCGGGCATACACTGCGGCATTTGCCGCAGCGAACACATTTCATCACCTGTTCTTTGACTGGGGGTAGTTCCTTGAAATCCATCGATGTATCTCCTTTGTAAACAATCCGGTTCCTGGATGTCTATATCAATTTGCCCGGATTCATGATTCCTTTGGGATCAAAAGCCTGTTTGGTCTTTTTCATATATTCCAATGCCATGCCGTGCTCCAGGGGGGCATACTTCCTGCGCACAGCGCCCACCCCGTGTTCACCGGTGGTGGTGCCTTCCATTTCAATCGCCAGCAGGTGGATCTCATCCACCAGCTGCATCACTTTTTCAACTTCCTCAGGTATTTCGGGATTTATGACCGGAGCGGTGTGAACATTGCCATCCCCGATATGACCATAATTGACCACCTGAATCCCGTATTTTTCACCTAGGGCGCGGATAGCCCTTAAAACATCGGCTACACGAGAGAGGGGAACCGCGATGTCTTCACCGGCAAAAATGCGGCTGCCATCGGGGCGAACCCGAGCAGCGGCAGCGGCTGTAACACTTCGGCCTTCCCATAACTCGGCCATGCGCTTGGTATCCGTGGCCCACTCCACCGAACGGGCCCGCTTGCCAGCCATTTCTTGGATGACCAGACCTTCGAACTCTACACTCGGAGGATTGCCGTCCACTTCGAAAAGAAGTATGGCCTCGGCATCGGGCAGTTTAATGTGGGGTTTGAATTCATTGACTGCTTTGATGGCCGAGCTGTCCAGTATCTCTATTCCCGAGGGCAAAATGCCCGCCTGATAAACATCCAAAACGGTTGCTGGTGCGTCATCCAATTGGTCGAATACTGCCATGGCAATGCCCCTGGCCCGCGGTTTCGGAAAACAGCGCAGCCTGATCCGGGTGACCACTCCCAAAATTCCCTCCGAACCAACCATCAGCTTGGTTAGGTTCAGACCGGATACGTTCTTGATAGCCTTGGACTTCATGCCTCCCGTGACCATCACATCGCCATTGGGAAGCACCACCTCAAGGCCCAGGACATATTGTTCGGTGCACCCGTATTTCACTGCCCGCAGTCCGGAGGCATTGTTGGCCACCATCCCGCCCACTGTGCACATCAGGCTGGAACCGGGATCGGGGGGGAAAAAGAGATTATATTTAGCCAGTTCTTCATTTAGTTTGGCATGGATGACTCCCGGGCGCACAAGACATTGCATATTCTTTTGATCGATCTCAACTATTTCATCCCAGGTGGATAAGTCCAGGACAATTCCTCCCTCGACTGCTATGCAGCCGCCGGTTTCTCCGGTTCCTGCTCCGCGGGGGATAACGTTGACATCATTTTCGTATGCAAAGCGCATAATTTTTTGGACATCCTCAACACTCCTGGGGAATACCACAGCATAGGGGGAGGATGGTTCCAACTTGGTCAAAAAAGAACTATCGTAAGAATAGTACATCAGGTCAAGTTCATCGCTCAAGAGCAGTTCCTTGCCAAATATTTTCGCCAATTCTTTCTGAATCATTGTCTTGTCCAAAATATCACTCTCCTGTTACATTTACCGGTAAGCCATAGAAGCAGTACTTGATTATTATATCACAAATGAATTTGGTTGCTTTTAAGATATATTCGGAAAATGTAGCCACTTGAATAATTATGGAGTATAATTTAAACAGTGAGGTCAGCGGCCTTTTTAGGGTCGCGCAGAGCCAATAGATTCGGGTTATACATAAAGCCAGTCAATAAATAATGGAATTTTATTTTAGTTGACGCTCACTCCAGGCTGAGGTTCGGAATCATATCAGCTGATTGGGGCGTCAATCAGGAATAAAGCATCCCAAGCAGTCAACAGCGGTTTAAAACAGGGCGTTCCATGCTTCATATCTGAATGCGCAGGCAACTCTCCAGGTGTGCCTTTCTCCTTCGATATGCCCATACTGCTGGACTTTTCGCGATCAAAACTCCTAAACGAATACATATACCAGCCTTCCGGCAAAATCTGAATTCATTCAGAGCGGATGCACGTCTTTTTATGTAAATATTTATCAACCAGCAGGAGAATCTTCGCAGCCTCTAGAATGATAACTTAAGCCTTTTTACTTTGTTTCCATATATAGTTTTCTGATTTCTATTACTAATACAGTCCTCTTTGTATTAGTGAGAGGGGGGAGACATGAGAGAATAGCATAGAGAGGCCCGTAGTAGCGGGCAATCCCAGTGTGGCGTGCAAACCACAGGGAATTCAAGTGATGGAGGAGGTACATCAATGGCGTACGAAAACGTACTGCTGGAAAAAGAAGATCGCATTGCTATTTTAAGTATCAATAGACCGAAAGCTCTTAATGCCCTGAACAATGACACCCTGGTAGAGATTGACAAAGCTGTCGATGAGATCAAGGCCGACGACAGCATAGACGTAGTCATCGTTACTGGAGCAGGTGACAAAGCTTTTGTAGCCGGTGCAGACATTGCATTCATGCAGAACCTGACCGCCATGGAAGCCCGGGCCTTTGGAGCCCTGGGACAGGCTGCCTTCCGCAAGCTCGAAGCCATGGAAAAACCTAGCATTGCTGCTGTAAATGGTTTTGCCCTGGGGGGCGGATGTGAATTGGCCATGGCCTGCGATTTTCGTATAGCGACAACCAGTGCCAAATTTGGACAGCCCGAAGTGGGTCTCGGGATTACTCCCGGTTTCGGCGGAACCCAGCGTTTGCCGCGTTTGGTAGGTCCGGGAATGGCCAAACAAATGCTTTATACCGCCGATATAATTGATGCCAACGAAGCCCTGCGCATTGGACTGGTTAACAGCGTAGTCGCTCCTGAGGAATTGATGGATTTCGTCAAGAAGATAGCCAAGCGCATTTACAGTAAAGCTCCGGTAGCGGTCCGTTTGAGCAAAGCGGCTGCCAACGAAGGTCTGCAGGTAGACATCGATCGCAGCATGACCATCGAAGCTGATGCGTTTGGCCTTTGTTTTGCAACCACCGACCAGAAAGAAGGCATGGGTGCCTTCGTTGAGAAGAGAAAACCCCAGTTTACTGGTAAATAGTTTAAGATCCGGTCTATAAGCCTCATTCATTTTGGGGCCTAGAATAAAAAGAAAGAAGAGGTGGATATTTAAGTGAAGGAAGTAGTAATCGTAAGTGCATGCCGTACTCCCCTGGGATCTTTCGGCGGAACCCTCAAAGACACCCCCTCCAAGACCTTGGGCGCCCTGGTAATGGCTGAAGCTCTGAAGAGAGCCGGCATCACCGGTGAGCAAGTCGACGAAGTAGTATTCGGCTGTGTTCTCCAGGCTGGCCTGGGCCAGAACATCGCCCGCCAGTGCATGATCGGCGCTGGCATCCCTAAAGAAGTAACCGCTTTCACCATCAACAAGGTTTGCGGCTCCGGCTTGAGAGCTGTATCCCTGGCTTCCCAGCTGATTAAATCCGGCGATGCCGATATCGTGCTGGCAGGCGGCGTTGAGAACATGACCATGGCTCCCTACCTGCTTCCCAAAGCTCGTTATGGATACAGAATGGGCAACGGCCAGATCATCGACGAAATGGTATTCGGCGGCCTGACCGACATCTTCAACGGCTACCACATGGG
>CAZYGL010000146.1:0-2101 GCA_964647335.1 uncultured Syntrophomonas sp.
ACGGATTTTATCTTCGCCATATTAGGCGAGGAATTGGGATTTGTGGGCGCAGCCACAGTGGTGGGATTATTTCTGCTCCTGGCCTGGCGAGGATTTAAAGTCGCCACCAATGCTCCCGATAATTTCTCCCGTTTGCTGGCTGCCGGGATAACTATTTCGATTTGTTTCCAAGCAGCTGTCAATATAGGAGTCGTGTCTGGAGCCCTTCCGGTTACCGGCATAACCCTGCCATTTATCAGTTATGGCGGAACTTCTTTGCTTTTCACCCTGATTGGAGTGGGCCTGTTGCTGAATGTATCCAGGTACAGCGAAAAAGAATGAGGAGGGGGATCAGTATGCGGATAATACTCACCGGAGGAGGAACCGGGGGCCATGTTTACCCGGCCCTGGCTATCGCGGAGGAGATCAGGCGCAGGAATCCGGAAGCCGAATTCCTTTATGTAGGTACTGAGCAAGGATTGGAAAGCCGAATTGTGCCGCCTACCGGAATCAAGCTGAGAACCATCGATATCACCGGAATTGACCGTTCCTCCATGCTTAAGGCCACCCAGGCCCTTATGAAATCGGCGCTGGGTTTTCTCCAGGCCCGCGAGATCATCAAGGAATTTCAGCCCGACGTTATTGTCGGAACTGGCGGATATGTTTCTTTTCCGGTAGTGCTTTCGGGGTCCTTCATGGATGCCAAGACTATCATCCATGAACAAAATGCTATGCCCGGACTGGCCAATCGTAATCTGGCCAAGTTGGTGGACCGGGTGCTGATTACTTTCGAAGAATCCAGGAAATACCTGGATTCGGCCAAGGTAGTATTGACGGGGATGCCGGTGCGGCCTCAAATCATGAATTTGGAGCGCCGCAATTTCCTGGCTGGAAAGGGAAGTGAGAGGTTCACCGTGCTGGCCTTCGGAGGGAGCCGGGGCGCTGACAGCATAAACCAGGCCATGATCCCATTGATCGACCGCTATCGAAATACTGATATAGGATTTATCTGGATAACGGGTGAAAATCATTATGAAGCGATGCAGGAGGCACTGGTCAGGAAGGTTGGAACCCAGCCGCTCAAGTGCCACCTGGAAATAGCGCCGTATATGGCTAATATAGAAGCGGCAATGGCTGTAGCCGACTTGGCGGTTTGCAGGGCTGGGGCCGGCACAATTTGCGAACTGGAAATATTAGGGTTGCCGGCCATTTTCATTCCCTATCCTTATGCGGCTGACAATCACCAGGAGAAGAACGCCCGGGCTTTGGTGGAAAAGGGGGCGGCAGAAATGATAATCGATGAATTCCTGGATGGGGACAGCCTTTATAAACAGGTAGAGAGATTGCGCCAAGATCCGCAGCGGGTGCTAAATATGGGGAAAAATATGATTAAGGAAGCTCGTCCCCAGGCTCTGCAGGAAATAGTGGACCAGATCTTGGGCTTACTTAACTAAAACATCACCGGCCCAGTCGAGGAACGGAGCCGGTTGGTTGCAGACTTGGAGGGGCAGGGCCTGATCTATTAGGATAAAGGAGACATAGGTATGACTTTACGACCGGCACGATGGATCCATATGGTAGGAATAGGTGGAGCCGGAATGAGCGGGATTGCCAGGGTTCTGCGCGAACAGGGCGAACGAGTCAGCGGCTCAGACCTGCATCTCAACAGTGTTACCGACCAATTGAGCGAGATTGGGGTGGAGATATATGAAGGTCATAGAGCCTCCAATCTCCAGCCGGGCATTGACCTGGTAGTCATATCTTCGGCTATCCCAGTCAGCAATGACGAGGTGCTGGCAGCCGCAGACCTAAATATCCCGGTAATCAAGAGAGGCCAGATGCTGGCCCGGATGGTGAACGTAAAACAGGGCTTGGCGGTTGCGGGAGCGCACGGCAAAACCACAACTACATCGATGCTTTATACTGCTTTGGCAGGCAGCGGCCTGGATCCGTCTTTTATCGTCGGTGGGGAGATCCAGGGGACACAGCTAAACGCTCACCTGGGTCAGGACGACTATTTTGTCGTGGAAGCTGATGAAAGCGATGCTTCATTTCTGGAAATACATCCCTATGCAGCCATTGTAACCAACATCGAAAACGATCATCTCGATTTCTACAAGAC
>CAZYGL010000146.1:2111-4618 GCA_964647335.1 uncultured Syntrophomonas sp.
CGGATCAAAGAAGCCTTCAGCCAGTTTCTGAATCAAGTCCACCCCGAAGGTTTTGCCGTGCTGTACGGGGCAGATCCAGCTATTCAGTCAATTAAGGATGAGCTGCGAAGTCGGGTGTTTTTTTACGGGGAGGACAGTGCTTGCGATTACTATCTCTCAGAATGGAGTCCACTCGGATTGGGTTCCACTTTTGAAGTCTATCGACGCGGAGATAAAGTCGGCAAGATGACTCTATCTGTACCAGGCAAACACAATGCCCTGAATGCCCTGGCAGTTACGGCGGTGGCACTGGAATTGGGCCTGGATTTCCAGGCTATACAAGCTGCTTTGCACAAATTTCCCGGAGCCAAACGACGCTTTCAAATCGTATACTCTGACAAGGACATAGCCATTGTTGATGATTATGCCCACCATCCCACCGAGATCCAGGCAACTATCACCGCTGCCCGCCAGGTGCATCCTGGCAGGTTGCTGGTGGTTTTTCAGCCGCATCGCTATACCCGAACCCAACTTTTGGCTGAACAATTCGGAAGTTGCTTCAAAGCCGCTGACTTGGTGATCATTACTGATGTCTATTCAGCCGGGGAAGATCCTCTCCCGGGGATAAGCGGGGAATTGGTTTACCTGGCAGCCCGGGAGGCAGGATGCAACGCGATTTACATCCCTGATGTGGAAGACAGCCGGGCATATTTGGAGTCCCTTTTAGAGCCGGGCGATATGCTGATTACCATGGGTGCCGGCGATGTTTGGAAAATAGGTGCATTCATGGCGGCTGCCAGAAGTGCAGCCCCATCCGAAGATTAAGGCGGAGGTGCCGGAATGGAAAGACTTCTGGTCAGGGGAGGGAAAGCACTCCGGGGAAGAGTCAGGATAAGCGGATCCAAGAACGCTATTTTGCCTATCATGGCAGCTAGTCTGATGAGCTCTGGGGAAATAGTGCTCAAAGGTGTCCCCTGCCTGGAAGACATCAATGTGATGTCTGAGGCCCTCACGATCCTGGGCTGCAGTGTTAAAAGAGAACAGGATATATTGATTATCCGAGGCGGAAATGTCAGCCATTTTGAGCTGCCTGAGTGGATTTCCAGGCGCATGCGGGCGTCCAACCTGGTCATGGGAGCTTTGCTGGCCCGTTTGAAGTGTTCCCGGATTGGTTTGCCCGGGGGATGTGCGATCGGTTCGCGGCCCATGGACCTCCATATTAAAGGATTCCGGTCCCTGGGCTATGAGATCAAAGAAGAACATGGACTGCTGGAAGGTAAGGCGGTAATGAGTCCCCGGGCCCAGCAGGAAACCATGCTGGATGTACCCAGTGTGGGTGCAACAGAGAACATCATGATGGCTGCGGCTTTGACTCCCGGTGTACATTTAATACGTAATGCCGCCCGGGAACCTGAGATTGTTGATCTGCAGAATTTCCTGAATCTGATGGGGGCCAGGATCAAGGGGGCCGGAGCGGATACCATATGTATACAGGGAGTGGACAAGCTTACCGGGGCCGAATACACACCCATCCCGGACAGGATCGAAGCCGGGACGTTCATGATAGCAGCCGCCATCAGCCGCGGAGATGTCCGGGTGGATAATGTCATCCCGGAACAGCTCCATCCCTTGATGAGCAAGTTGAAAGAGATTGGCGTCGATGTTCTCCCTGCGGCGGATCATATCAGGGTGAAAGCTCAAGGAACCCTTAAGCCGGCCGATATCAAGACCATGCCCTATCCGGGATTTCCCACTGACATGCAACCCCAGATCATGACTCTCCTGGCTACCATCGAAGGTACCAGCGTGGTCGTAGAGACCATATTTGAAAACCGTTTCATGCATGTTCAGGAACTTCGCCGCATGGGCGCTGACATAAGCCTGGAGGGCAGAGTCGCGATAGTGAGAGGCAGTTCTGACTGGCAGGGAGCAAATGTCGAGTCAAGTGATTTGAGGGCCGGAGCGGCATTGATTCTGGCGGGCATCTTTGCCCCAGGTGAAACCTGCATTGGAGGTCTTGAACACATTGACCGGGGCTACGAAAAGATCCATATCAAGTTGGCCGAGCTTGGGGCTGACGTGGAAAGGATCGCGAATTGCTGAGGTAATTCGTGCAGCATGGACACTTCAATATTTGCCCTAAATCTGCTATAATCTATTTGGTAAATCTTAGGCGGGGATAACCTGAAAGGATACTCTGTGAACCTGAAAAAATTTGCCAATCGACTTAAATTGGTGCTGCTGATTCTGGCGGCGCTTTTTTCCGTCCATTTCATCCTATATAATCCGTTTTTTGGAGTGACCAGGATTGACGTAACCGGCAACGCACGGGTGAGCAATGACGATATAGCTGCCCGGTCGGGGATAATTGTCGGCATGAATATATTCCGTATCGACACCGAGGCGAGTTCACAAGCCATGGAAGCCCATCCTATGATCAGACAAGCGGTGATTCTGCGCCACTGGGACAGAACTGTGACCCTCAAGGTGACTGAGCGTCAGATTTGGGCGGTCATTCCCTGGGGAGA
>CAZYGL010000147.1:0-4611 GCA_964647335.1 uncultured Syntrophomonas sp.
AAACACCGCTCCATCCTTCTTCAGCTCTTCGTAAGTCCTGAATATGGCTGTCACAATTGCACTCTGCATTCCGGCTCCTACTCTTTCCGCAGATGTGGAAACACCCATTTGGTCTACAAACATCTGCAAATTCTTGTACACGTCAACCGGGTCAAAAGGGGCAAAATGTATTGAGATATCCTCCTGGTCCAGACCCATTTCGTCCCGGGTATTTTGGTTTATCCTGGCTTCAATTTCAATCAGGTCCGGCATTTGCAGATAATTGTAGGCTTCGCGCAGCTTGTACTCAAACGCCTCTTTGCGGGTCATTTTCTCTTCACCCGCAGGCGTCAGCACTTTAAACTGGGTTTTGTCATGGGCCAGCTCCGTATTGACAACATTTAAAAGTTTTCTCAGCACCGACCAGCGATATCCAGGTTCATGGCGGTGATAGTCCCGCAAGATATCGATATATATAAACGGGAGATGTTCCTTCAATTCCCGGGATACCTTCATGTCATACCAGATCCTGGCCTGCTTGCCTTCCTGCAATGGTTCGGCTGGATATTTGATAGTCTCCCCGGCGGCATTTATACAATTATAATCCGCAGCCAGGGTACCCTTGGGCATACCGCGGTGGGAGCGCTTGTACGCCTTACCCCGCAGTTCAAAGCCGTGGACCTGAATGCTCATGTTCCTCCAGGTATCTATGGGCTCGTCGAAGTATACCTGGATAATGATATCGTGGCTGGTATCCTGGCCGAAAAAGTCATCCTGGGTGAAAGTCCGGTCAGTTGGCCACAATTCGCCCAGTACCAGATTCACAGCCCGCAGGATATTGCTCTTGCCGGCATTGTTGTCACCGATCAGAACATTATAGTTGCGAAGGCAGATATCAAGGTTCTTGATGCTGCGATAGTTTTCAATGTGTACCCTGGCAATACGCATAAGCTTCTCCTTGCATGGAGCCTTTGAATTTCATTTCCTTCCGGTGTATATTCCATAACCAAGATATTTGAACAGAGAAAAAATGTTTCGTGGCAGACTCAACGTTTTCCGGACCCATGTCCTGCTCTCCGGACTCTTGAACAACAATGACAGAAACCTGCGCCAGGCTCCAAAGTAATCCTGAAACTCCATTTCTCTAATTTCATTGCGCCATTGCTCCAGAATTCGCACCTGATAGGTTTCAACCGATACTTTCTGCAAAAAGACATTGGTCCATATTCCCTGCCATTCATCTGCGGTATGGAAATCGGCTCCCATTACTGCTCCAATATATTTCACCAGTTCTGCAGGCGGTTTCTTATTCCAGGTGCATTCATTGAAGCCAACATATCCCCCGCTTTTTGTTACGCGCATAAACTCTCTTAATGCCAACGGTTTGTCTGGGATGAATGCCATTACGGATTCCCCGATTACGGCATCGAATGAGGAGTCCTCGAAAGTCAAATTTTGTGCGTCTTGAACCCTGAATTCAACCAACTCTTCCAAACCTTCCCTTTGGGCCCTGATTGCCGCTTGCTCCACCATTTTTTCGGATATGTCGATCCCTAAAACCCTGCAGCCGAACTTCTTGGCCAGATAACAAGCGCTTCTTCCAAGACCGCAGCCAATCTCCAAAACATATTTGTCCCTGTCTATATGGCATGATTCGGCCAGCTGTTGGGTAGCTTTGAATCCTCCCATGTGTTTTGTCATACCTATAACAGCCTGGAATTCAAAGTACCAATTTGGGGTCTTGCTTGTTTTATCATTTTCTTGCTTCATCTTTATCCCCGAACATAGACTTCACACGGTTCGATCGATCATTAGCATCCTCGATATTTGCTTGGTGTTTTATTCAGACTTATCAATGAGAATCAAAATATTAGTAAGGATCCCCAGGTGAATGAACAGACTGATTACTACTATTAATTATTACATAGTTTAAAAAGGTTCACTGCAAAATTGGGCAATCCCAATAGTCTCTTCACCGGCTCGGCTGTCTGCTAGTCAGACCCTGAGCATGCCCCGGAAACCCCTGGAGGCATAGTAGCTTTGCGCTCCATTGTGGTAGACAAAGACTGTATCATAGCGGCGATCACAAAAGAGGGCCCCGCCTAGTTTTCTGATCTTATCGGGTGTTTTCACCCAACTCGATGTTTTCGTATCGAAATTCCCCGAATTCTGAAGTTCTCTATATTGCCCTTCCGTCAAAATCTCAATCCCCATAGCATTCGCCATATCTATCGCGTTGTTTTGTGGTCTGTTTTTCTTCCTTGAATCCATGGCTTCCCCGTCGTAACAAACGTTTCTGCGCCCTTGGGGGCTTTCCGCTGAACAATCAATAAAAATGTATTCATCCCTCTTCTTGTCATGACCTAGTACGTCGGGCTCACCACCAGTTCTTTGCATTTCATAAAGTGACCACAGTTTCTCAGTATTAGTTTCCAGCTTTGCTTGCAGTTTAGGCCACTGAATTCCTTTATGGCGGTTCATATTTTTCTCAAAGCGAGATTTCAATATACCAAGTATTTCTTCAAATTGCTCCGGGGACAGCTTTCTTTTTTCATTGTCCATATGTTCCCCCCCTTTCGAGATTCGAACTGACTTAATGATTCCACGGCCTCGAACTGATCCTGAGGGATTTACCATTTCCAATCAGCTACTTTTGCTCTATTTCTGTTACGCATTCGGTTTTTATTTTTTCAACCAGGAACTGCAATGCATCTATGACATGTGGTCTTATATCTCCACCAATCAGCACATACATTATGTCATCTCCAACCTGGAGGTTGCCTTCATTAAGCCATACTTTTACCTGGAATATGCCGTCCATTTCATAGGTCTTTGCGACAGCAGCATCTACTTTCGCTGCATCGTATGCGAATTCCATTCCAGTTACAATTGATCCATCCTCCAGCCCCTGGCGGACTTTGGCTTTGGGCGTCTGACGTACAATGCCATTGTGGACCAAAAACATTCCCTCTTGTAAGGAATTTGGATCAGCTTTCGCTTCCCTGAGCCACACATCAACAGACGGAGGTACTTGTTTCTTTTTTTCATTAACCATCATTCCATGCACTCCTTTTAATGACACTTAAATTCGTTCTATCGCACTTAGCATTACTCTCTGCAGACAATTAAGATATCGGCTATCGCGCGGACAAAAAAGTCTTTACTACGAGGTGAAATTCGCAACTTTAATATGGATTGTTATAAAAATATACCCATGTTGCGATAGTCATCACCAACGTCACCACAGATAGTATGGCTAAAGGTTTGCTCTTCTTAATTATTCCATAGATTACGCCAATAATCGAAGCTGCAGTCATAAAGATACCCAGCGCCATAATCTGCACCCTCACATTTTGATTTCCATAAGCTTAACCGAAATGGTTTTTAATGAAGAAGCTTAGTTTCAACCACAAGCCAATAATTGCCAGACGGCGGAAGTTGCGGCTCGGCCTTCCTAAAAGCAACTCACTTCTAGGCATAGGAAATCAAGTTTCAGTTGAAAAATAATTCTTCCATCGTTCAGTCCACTCAATATCCATTTTCAGCAGGCGGTTTTTCTTCAAATTTTCTTTCATTATCCAACGAATATCTCTATCCTTATTTACGAACCATTTTTCCAAAAATTTTTTCCCTGCTTCAGGTGCAGCTACAACGGCAACACTCCAGCAGTATCCTAATGCTTTTCGAAGGGCTGTAAATTCATCAGTTTTTCGTTTATCTTCAAGGAGAATATCCTTCATAATCCGATCAAGAATATTTAATACTTTTTGAGTGTATTCAGGTTTTACCAAGAGTCTTGGTTCACACAACGATGCAATAACCGCCCTTCTTTCAAGGAGGTTCCCACGGCTCCAGATTTCCATCTCCTTAAGTAGTCTATTCATATCCTTATCGCCAAATTTCTGTAGCGCAATAGCCACTGCCTCTCTGATCCTCCACCTTGAATCGGATGCATAGGTGCGCAAATCTTCTAATATCTCCAATCGTCCCTCCGACAGTATTCTTCCCAGACCTATCACTCCGCACACCGGCAAAAATTCCAGTGCAGAACCATAAGGAGCATCTTCGGCTCTATAAGCGAGATATCTTCTGAATCTTTCTAAATCCCCCTCTTGTGCAACAGCCTCAGCGAGTTCAAGATTTGCCCTTGGACCAGGAAGCCTCGATTCATCGACAAGATAACGATCCCAATCATCTAATTTTTTAAGATTTCTCCTATATTCATCAACTTTGCTCATAATCAGACACCCCTTAAAAACCTTAATTTAATTTCCTTACTGGATGTCGGATGACCGTCTTTATCTTTTCCGGAGTTACTTTTCGCGGATCATTCAAGTAAATTTCATGGTGCCTGCAAATAGTGCCGTCTGGTCTTACTTCTGAAATGGCATTAACGTATCCATTGGTTGCCGCAAAGTCATCGATAGCCTTAACCGTTACTGCTTCAGTATCATAAGTACCAAAATGCATCATCTGAACACAAAGCCCTTCTGTGAACTCCTCCAACCTTGCCCTGGAAGGATCAAGCTGTGGCTTTCTTTTCTTCAATTCATCGACAGCCCATTGGAATACTTCGGCGGTGACAAATTCAGGCTGCCTTATCATAGCAGTCCAGATCAATTTATCCTTCTG
>CAZYGL010000148.1:0-4609 GCA_964647335.1 uncultured Syntrophomonas sp.
GAGGTGCCCTCATAGATTTCAGTTATCTTCGCGTCCCGGTACAGTCTTTCCACCTTGAATCCCTTGCAGTAGCCATAACCGCCATGGATCTGGAGCGCCTTGTTGGTCACCCTGACTGCCAATTCAGAAGCATAGAGCTTGGCCATGGCTGCTTCCTTGGAAAAAGGTTTGCCCTGGTCTTTCATCCAGGCTGCCTGCAAGGTCAATAATCTGGCGGCTTGAACCTCGGTAACCATGTCCGCGATCCAGAATTGAATCTGCTGCTGTTTGGCGATCGGTTTTTTGAACTGTATCCGCTGTTTGGAATAGGCAATGGCTTCATCCAGCGCTGCCTGAGCTATGCCAACGGCCTGGGCCGCTATCCCTACCCGGCCGTGGTCGAAACCGTTCATGGCTATCTTCAGCCCCTGCCCCTCTTTGCCGATCAGGTTTTCTTTGGGCACCCGGCAGTCCTTGAGGTACAGGTCCGAGGTTTGCGAAGAACGCATACCCATTTTGTGGATCTTGGCTCCAGCCTGTAATCCCGGGGTGCCTTTGGGGATGATGAAACAGCTCATTTCCCCCGCTTCTTTGTTGGTCCAGGCGAAGACGACATAGGTATCTGCCACCGGGCCGTTGGTGCAGAAGGTCTTGCTGCCGTTGATCACATATTCATCGCCTTGAAGCACCGCAGTGGTCAAGGCGCCGCCCACATCAGTGCCGGCAGATGGTTCGGTGATCGCAAAGGCCCCAATTTTACCCTGAGCCAGGGGAGCCAGGTAGGTTTTCTTCTGTTGGTCGGAACCGAAATTGTTGATGCACATGCAGGCAACACCAGTATGTACTGATACATTGAAGGCTGTAGCTGCACAGAATTGGGCCAGTTCCTCTATGGCGCCTGCGTAAGCTACATAGCTGGTGGCTGATCCCCCGTATTCTTCCGGGAAAGGCATCCCCATCCAGCCCTTTTCCCCTAATTTCGCATAGAGGTCAGCTGGCCAGCTGCTGTTCTCATCGATTTCCTCCGCGATGGGTGCCACATACTCCTGGGCAAATTCCCGCATGGCTCTCCTGATCAGTTCCTGGTCTTCGGTAAGGTTAAAATCCATTCGTACCCCTCCCCATTTTTAGCTTGGATATCTGTTGAATTCACCACAATACTGCGGGGCATCAATACAGTCCCCGGGCCTTCATGAGAAATACCATCTGCCCCTCCTGTACCACCTCGTCCATCTGATTGACACCGTTAATTTGCAGATAAACTGTGCCCTTATACGGCTTGGAGGATAACTTAACCTGGGTAACCAGACATTCAGCATGGATCGTATCCCCTGGCCTAATAGGGAGAACATACTTCCAATTGGTCTCCAGTAAGGCTATTCCGTTAAGCTCCATAACACCCAAACGCACCCACAGACCGAAGAGAATGGATGAACCCAGCATCCCCTGGGCGATACGCCCGCCGAAATCACTCTGCTTGGCAATCTCAGTATTAATGGCAAGGGATGTCATGTCGCCCGACAAGCCGGCGAACCAGGCAATGTCAGACTCAGTCACAGTCCTCCCCGCACTCTTGTACGTTTGTCCTATCGCAAAATCTTCAAGATAATAACTTTTCAAGCGGTTACGCCTCCTCAAGACTTTGGCTGTCAATAATCCAGTATCGCGCTCTTTTCCGGCAGCAAGCATAACAGGTACTACCGGTCTGGCTATTTCAAGCTGCTGACTATGTCGTTGAATACCTCGTCCAGGCTCTTGGCGCCATCGATATTTTTCAGCAATCCGCGCCTGGCGTAATACTCGGTCAAGGGTTGGGTCTGTCTCGCATAGACGGCCAGCCGTTCGGCTACGGTTTCTACCCGGTCATCGCTGCGCTGCACCACTTCCCCGCCGCATATGTCACAAATATCTTTCTTTTTGGGAAGATTGAACTGGATATGGTAATTGGCGCCGCACTGGGAGCAGGTCCGGCGTCCGGTCAGACGAAGCAAGAGAATTTCGTGAGGAACTTCGATGTTGATAACCGCATCCAGGCTTCTATTCCAGCTGGCCAGTATCTGGTCAAGAGCTTCTGCCTGGGGGCAGGTGCGGGGATAACCATCCAGCAAAAATCCCTTGGCACAGTCTCTTTCCGCCAAACGCTCGCGGACGATTCCTATGGCCATCTCATCTGGCACCAAATGGCCGGCATCCATCAAGGTTTTAACCTGAAGACCCAGGTCGGTGCCGAACCTAATCGCCGTCCGGAACATATCCCCGGTAGAAATATGGGGTATCCAATATTTTCTGGCAATATACTCGGCCTGGGTTCCTTTTCCTGCTCCGGGAGGCCCCATAAGAATTAGGTTCATTCCCTCATCTCCTTCATTTTTGTCTGGCCGGGCATCAGTAAAAGACGGGTCAGAGAATAAGATCCGCCTGGAAGAACGCAGGCGGACCGCTTTCTAAGTCTATTATAAGCAGGGTCACAATTTCGGGTCTATGGGAAAAATTTTCCTTTAACCTTTCCCTAACCTGTACCCTCTATCATGGTCTATACCTGCTCAATATACCCTGCTTTCGACTTGCCTGCATTCTAAACCAGCCTGATCGGCAATTTTTCTGGAGTTGATCGGGGCAGTCATCAAGCGCTTATTGTTGCCACTGGGGAGATTATGCAAATATCCCGAACTTGAGCTTAAGCTGAGGAGATAGGGGAATTTGCCACTGGTTATTTGCCTTCGGTTTTCTTGTTCATTTTTTGGATTTGGGTGGAAATGTTGATCATCTTCTTGGTCAGGTCTTCGACCTGATTGGTCAGGTTAGCGATGGCATTATACTGTTTCTTTTCGCTCTGCAGATAGGTATTGAGCACCGACTCCTTGATCATATTCTGCATCTGGTCCTGATTTTGTTTCAGCTGTTTCATCATATATTCCACCTGCTCGGTGAGGGTGGTTACCATATCCTGATTGGCCTTCTCGGCTTGAGAGTAGGCGTTATTGACGGCGTCTTCCACCATTTTCTGCATCTGCTCCTGGTTGCGCCTGATCTGCTTCTGAGCTTCATCTTCCATTTTCATGAGTTCATTGCGGGTGGCCTTATTCTGGTCAAGTTGTTTCAAGGTCATGCTCTCGATTTGTTCCTGAGCTGCAGTGAAGCTGTTAAGCCCCATCCTCCACATGTCCCAAGCTTTCTCCATGGCTTTTTCCATCATCTCAAAGCTCTTGGTCACGCTGTCCTTACTTTCCATAATTTACCTGGCTCCCTTCATTAAGTTTGTCTAGTTTCAATATACCTTAACATCTGGTGCAGATGAACACTGCCTGATTGTCCTAAGTAGTTTTTTTCCTGATGGGCCTCATTACGACCTCGCCGTCCAGAACCAATTGCCCATTCTGGTTGGTACAGTAAGTGCGCAGCCATACACGATTCCTAGCTTCATCCTTCTTGGTCACCTCGACCGTAGCGGTTATGGTATCACCCACGTAAACCGGCCTCTTGAATTCACAGACCTGGCTTATGAAAATCACCCCGGCACCAGGAAGCTGGGTGCCCAGCACCCCGGATATGAGGCTGACCGATAGTACTCCATGAGCAATCCTGTGGCCAAAGGGGGTCTCACTGGCATAAATGGTATTGATATGAGCCGGATTGAAGTCTCCAGTGATGCCGGCGATTGAGTATACATCATAATCGGTTACCGATTTACTGAAAGAGGCACTGTCCCCTACGTTGATTTCTTGAATGGTTTTTCCCATACCGTATCTACGCCTCCTATCTTAAGCTGCGATGATAATCAACTTGCCTGCCTTGACTACGCAGATTTCGCATTCGGTCTTTTGGGAGGCATCATCACCGCTTCACCATCTGCCACGACCTCTCCGTTCTGGTTGGTAGTCCAGGTATGCAGCCAAACCCGGTTTTTGGCTTCATCTTTTTTGGTCACTTCCACCGTGGCGGTAATAGTATCATCGACAAAAATCGGGCGTTTGTATTCCAGGGACTGCCGCACATAGATGACTCCGGGCCCCGGCAGCTGAGTCCCCAGCACATTGGATATAAAGCCCATAGACAAAACCCCATGGGCTATTATCTTGCCGAAGAAGGACTTACTGGCCCACTGGGCATCGGTGTGGGATGGATTGAAATCGCCAGAGACCCCGGCAAAAGAATAGACATCATATTCGGTTACGGTTTTAGTGAAAGAGGCCTTGTCGCCTACATTCAGTTCCTCGACTGTTTTGCCCATGCCTCGACTCATCCCTCGCTTTCTTTACAGCCAAATCCTGGTCAGATCAATGTTGCAGCGGATAAAAAAACCTGCTTGTGCAGGTTGCACAGCAGGTTTCAAATACTAACCTCTGCTAATGGAAACCTGGCAGTCATAACCTTACAGCCTTAGACCCATGGCTTTGCGTCCCCGCCTTTCGACGAGTTTGCCTTTTTCACGCTATATTAAGTATAAACATATTTTTCTAGTCTTGTAAACGGTTTATATTCGGATTCGTTGGTTTGTGCCGTAAAAATTAATATTTCCCGGCATCATGTCTTCCAACTGCCCTTCCTATTTGATCCCTATCTCTTCGTCGGTCAGGTAACAGGCTGGATCCGATTCCCAGAAATCACCCGTCACTGCTTCGGCCCGGGT
>CAZYGL010000149.1:0-4595 GCA_964647335.1 uncultured Syntrophomonas sp.
TGTTCTGCTTTTCTTTGGAGCCCGGACCGCCCCAGGGTATATAATTGGACGGCAGAACGATCGACCACCCGGCAGATAAGCCGCTTCCCAGGGCGGTCAACACCTGCTGCAATTGTACCAGGGTATTTGACACCTGCCCGGCATTGACCGCCACCGCAAACAAATATCGATTTTGGGCAGCCGGCAATTTATCCAGGAAATCCAGCACCCGTAAAGGAACTCCCCAGATATGCACAGGAAAAACCAGGCCGATGGCAGTTGGATCATCAGTCAAATCCTGGACACCGCAACCTATCATGGATTTGACCTCGGTATCCCCTAACTCCCTGGCCAAACTACGGGCTGCCCACAATGAGTTGCCCGTACTGGTGTAGTAATAAATTATGTTTCTCATATCAGCACCGCTTTGCATCCATTATTGGCTGCCAGTCTGCTTTAATTTCAATTTCCATACCAGGAATCCTATGCAAACTGCACAGATTAAGCCAAACAGGAGCAATACCAAATGCTCCCTGCCAGAATCGCCGGCAGAAGCCAGCGGGACCTCCGCCGGATCTGTCACAGTTTGCACCCCTATTGGTGATGCTGGCCCTACCACAATGTAATCTGCTTTAACCTCTTCATCGCTGCCGGCGCCATTGGTGACCACCAGCTTGACATCATAATTCCCCTCTTCCGGGTACTCGTGGATTGGATTGGGCACGGTTGAGTCTACCGTGCCGTCATTTTCAAAGTCCCAGGCATACATTGTAGGTCCATTCACAGACTGGTCCCTGAACTGAACCTTAAGAGGTGCCGGACCTGAAGTATGATCGGCTGTAAATGTGGCCACTGGGGCGGATACCACCTCGGCAGACGGAGCGGAAGAAGGAGGTGCGGGTTTTGCTGCCGCTTGATGGCTATAAACGATCAGTTCCGAAACGTTTTGCACTGCCAGCCCAGTGGTAGTAGGATACTTCTCGCTCCCACTGTGATAGAAATACCAGTATTGAGGCTGGGCCGCCTCATGCCAATCCCAATTTCCGAAAACGTGGATTCCCCAGGGATTTATTGATGTATCGGCGAACCATACCAGTCTCATGCCCTCTCTGAATCCGGTATCTGGATATGATCCTCCATTGTACCAGCATATGACCATCGGCCCCTCCCTTTTGGAGTACTCGTATACATTCCTATAAGCGAAGGTTTTGCTCAGACCATCGGCAGCTTTTACCTTCAATGTCTCACCCGGCTTCATTCCTCCCACCAGGTTGCAGAGATCCTTGACATTGGTGCCTTTAAGGGCTCCCATGTCTTTCTCCTTGACATTGGTGTCTTCCGCCGCGTTCCAGCGGAGCTGTTGTTCCGTGGCTTCATCAGTTCCATTCGCGAAAACCGGCCCCTGGTGATAGTAATGGGTATTGCCGTCACCCAATACCGGCAGGTTAACCGGATTCATGAGCCAATGATAATCCACTGTCCGCTGAGCCAGGATGGTGGTTCCGTCACTAGCCAGCTTCTTTATGGTCAATTGGGTGGTAGGTACAGCCAGGGCGGTGGTTGGAAGCATGGTTAAGAGGAGAACCATAATTAGGGCGGCAAGGCCCGCAATCAGACCCGACCCACACCGCTCAAAACCTTTGACAAGCATACATTCCACCCCTATCCTTATAATTGCCCTGGTGCATTGGCTAGCACATATCCTATCCGCTGAGCTTGCTTGATCCCCACAACAGGTGCTAATCCTCCCGAAACAGATAAACCGATGAAGGAGGTATCGTTAAATACGCTTGTTGTCCTGGGCTTAGGTTCATCCGGTCCAGGGAATGTCGAGTAAGCATACAGACCAATACAGGCGGCAGTTCAGCTGAGACATGCACAATGGAACCCTTGTTGACGATATGGGTTATTAAGGCTGGGTGAGTATAGTCACCCACGCCCTCTGCAAAAGAGTCAGAAATCAGAACATCTTCGGGTCTAATGACAGCATAACATGGTCCTTCCATATCTGTCCCCGCTACAAACCTGTTGCCATCCACTTCGAAAATCGTTCTGCCGTCTAATGATTTGTAAGCATTTCCTGCCAATATATTTTGCGCCATTGTAAAACGGGCTACAAACAAGGAATTGGGACGGCGAAATACATCCAGTGGCTTGCCCACCTGCATTATGGCCCCTCCTCCTATCACTGCCAAATGGGTGCCCATGGTCAAAGCTTCCTCGAAATCATGGGTTACATGGAGCACCGTGAGATTTAGTTCACGATGCAAATTCAAAATATCTTGCCTAATCTCCTCCCTGGTCTGGGGATCAAGAGCACCCAGAGGTTCATCTAAAAGCATCATTTCCGGATTAGTAACAAGAGCGCGGGCCAGTGCTGCTTTCTGCTTTTCACCGCCGCTCAAATTTTTAGGATATCTGGTAAGAAGGTGTGCTATATCGAGAAGCTCTACTGTCCTCCCAAGCTCGGCCTGAATATAAGCGGATTCCTTGCGCCTGATTTTTAATCCAAAAACGATATTTTCCTCCACCGTCAAATGTGGAAATAGGGCACAATCCTGGTATACCATTGCTATTTTCCGTTTTTCTGGTTCCAGTCCGGTGATATCCCTGTCACTCAACCAGATTTGCCCCCCGTGGGTGTTATTGAGTCCTGCAATCGTTTCCAGAAGCACGGTTTTGCCCGAAGCAGAAGGACCCACCAGGATGAAATAATCTCCCTTTTCTATCTCAAGGTTAATGTTCTGCAAGGCAAACCTGCCTAGTTTAACGCAGAGACCGTCAATCTTAAGCATCGATTTCCCTCCTGCGCAGGACAGTCTGTATGCTGATGAACACGAATGCACTGATAAGAATCATTATGGCTGCCACCGGTACAGCCTGGGCCAGACCGTAGGTTTCAAACCTTTCATAGATCAAAATAGGGGCAACAGTGGGATGGTAGGTTAGAATGATCACCGCCCCGAATTCGCTCATACCCCTAGCCCACATCATTAAGCTGCCGGCTAGGATTCCGCGCCAAGCCAGGGGGAATGTTATCCGATAGAATGCCTGCCAAGGGGTGGCTCCCAATGTTCGGGCAACCTTCTCGAGCCGCACATCCACCTTGCGAAAGCTCTCTTTGGCCGAATTTATGAGAATTGGAACGCTGACAAACAGCATTGCGATAACAATGCCAGCCAGGGAATCGACAAATTCGATGCCCAGGACCTTGAAACCCTTGCCAGCCAGAAAATTGCTGCCGAATACAAAAAGGAGAGCTATACCAGCTGCGGTGTGCGGAACAACCACGGGTAAATCAATTAAGCCTTCCAATACACTCTTCATGGGAAATTCATATCGGGAAAAAATGTATGCTATAGGCACCCCCAGGAAAAAGCCGATCCCTGTGGCAATCATGGCCGCATAAATAGTAAGCCAGATTGATTGCAGGGTCAAACCATCCAGCAACGCCCTTCCCAGTGCGGCCTTATCCGACAGGAATATCATCTTGAATAGCGGAGCAAGGATGAACAACAGGATGACCAGACCCAGCAGTGTGAACAGACAGGCAAATCCACTGCGGAAATGGAAGCCCCCACTTGCAGGCCGATGCTTATCGAAATCCTTCATAGTCAACTCCTAAGGAAATGTAGTCTTTAGTTCATCGGGCAGTGCATCCCGATTGTCACATACTGGTGTCAACAATAATGGTTGCTCGGCTGCCGCCATTATGCGCCGGCCATCCTGACCCAGCAGGAATTCTATGAAGCGTTCGGCTTCCGCAGGATGCATTACATTGGCCGGGATCGTTAATCCGTATACGATCTGGGTCCCGCGAAACTGGGGCTTAACCGAGGCAAACCGCTTGAAATCCAGGTTGACCTGTACCTCTCGGTATTGTTGCTCGTGTTCGGGACTGCTCAGGTCAATCTCCGCAGGCAGTTCCAGGAATTTAAGTCCTCTCTGTTTCGCCACACTCTCATATTCGAAAGCGTAGTCCAGGTCTCCGCTCTCCAGCAACGCCATCAACTGGATGCTGTAACTGCGAAGCTTCACTCTGGGCTCGGTTGACTTCACTACATCCGGCACGGTTATGACGCTGACTCCACCCGCTCGCTCGATAACCAGCGGTGGATTGAAAGCTGTACCAATGGTTCTTTCAAATATCCGGTCATCATCATAGTAGCCCTCAGCCAGCTGTATAGCCATAAGGGTACGATAACCCATAGCATCGATGCGCGGATCAGGCAGTCCGATGGTAACGTCCGGGCGAGCGATGATTTTGTGCCAGTTGCCGGCATCGATTTCCGACGCGTAAGCGCTTTCTTATTTATACGCGATTCCCAAGCGGTTGGTAGAGAATTTTATTGACCAATCCGCATAAGGCTTACCCGTCTGCGGTTCTGGGAGAGGGTACATCATCAAGGGAATCAACTGGGCATCAGCTACAGCCACCAGGTCTGCTTTGCTGCCCAATTCGGTAACGGCTCGAATTACCTGGACACTGCCGTGCCCGTCCAGCAGTACATCGATGTCCGGATTGAGATTTTCGAATTCCTGTTCCAGATTCTGAAATGGAAGTAAGAGACTGCCGGCAATTATGACTCTCAGTTCTGTCTTGGGCGGTTCTTTTT
>CAZYGL010000150.1:0-4585 GCA_964647335.1 uncultured Syntrophomonas sp.
TCGATTTTTAAGAGCCTCATCTCACCCATGCCGGATCCCTCCAAATTTCGGGGCAGACAAAATAACCTGCCAGAAAGATCAAGACATTGTCTTTCACTTCCTGGCAGCCACAGCGACTTTTATCCAGTCTACTATATCAGGGATGGATGTTCCGGGGCCAAAAAAACGCTCTACCGCTCCTGATTCTTCCAGGGCCCGGGCGTCTTTTTCCGGAATCACGCCTCCACCGATAATCTTTATGTCCCCGGCCCTCAGGGAATTAAGTAATTCCCTGAGGCGGGGACAAGTCTCATTGTAGCCTCCAGTATGAATGCTTATCCCGACCAGGTCCGCATCTTCCTGGACAGCTGTCTGGGCCACTTCCTCAAGTGTACGGTAAAGACCGGTGTATATCACTTCCATTCCACTGTCGCGGAGGCTGCGAGCCACCAATCTTACCCCCCGGTCATGAGAATCCAAGCCGGTCTTAGCAAGTACAATCCTGATGACTCTTTCACCCATAATATCACCGTCTCTCTACCCGGACTTTGCCTCTGCTTCAGTTGGCGCTGCTCCAGGCCGTTCCTTCAGGAACCTCTGAGCCACCTCTTCGGCAATTGTGTAAGGATCGGTTTCCTTGAGCAAAGATCTGTCGATCATACGCTTCATCTCTCCGCTGGTTTCAAGTTTTTCCAGTATCGGTGCCAGCACCGAACCCCAGATAGCTTCAGTGATCTCAGCGGAAGTCTTACGGCGCATGCGCTCTGAGATAAGGTCGTGGTCTACCAGGAATTGATAATGCTCGTCAATCTTGTCCCGGAGTTTCTCCACACTCTCCGCAAACTTGTGAGGTTCCAGGACGCTTTCCACCAATAGGACCGGAGTGGTCCAGCCTTTGGATATCCCATACTTATCCCGGGACATCTGAACCATATTCATGGTCTCTTTGTATAATTTCCCGGCTCCTTCCCGGTCAGCCTTGTTGATAACGAAAATATCAGCTATTTCCATCAAGCCAGCCTTCAGAGCCTGGATTTCGTCACCCATGCCTGGTACCAGGACAACTATGACCGTGTGGGCATGATTGATGATCTCAACCTCTTGCTGCCCGACGCCCACAGTCTCGACAATTATCTTATCCTTCCCAAGTACATCCATAACATGAATGCCTTCACCTACCGCCTTCGAAATACCTCCCATGGCTCCCCGGGTAGCCAGACTGCGAACAAATACTCCCGGATCCTCAGCATGGCGCAGCATACGGATTCTGTCTCCTAAAAGTGCTCCTCCGGTAAAGGGACTGGTCGGATCCACTGCCAATACCCCTACTGTTTTGTCTTGGCTCCGATAAGCCTGGATAAGCTCATCCGTAAGGGTGCTCTTACCCGCTCCAGGTGCCCCGGTAATCCCAATAACGTGGGACTTACCAGTTTCTTTGAATATTTCTTGAATGGCGATGTAGGTATCGGTGATTTGGTCTTCCAGATTTCTTATGAGGCGGGAGGCCGCCCGAATATCTCCCGCCAAGACCCTTTTACCTAATTCCTTCATAAAATGATCACTCCTTTGGAGTTACATTGGCGGTTATCCATTCATTGATGGAATCCAGAGTTGCTCCCGGAGTAAATATCCCTTTCAATCCAGCTGCACGAAGTCCAGGGATGTCTTTTTCAGGAATGATCCCACCGCCTACTACCACAATATCGCCAGCTCCCGCTTCTTGCAGAAGTTTCGCAACTTGTGGGTACAGATAATTGTGTGCTCCAGATAAACAACTCAATCCTACCATATCAACATCTTCCTGCAGTGCCGTCGCGGCTATTTGCTCCGGTGTCTGATGACACCCAGTATAGATTACCTCAAAACCAGCATCGCGAAAACTTCTGGCTAAGACTCTGGCCCCACGATCATGCCCGTCTAGACCCGGTTTTGCTAGCAGTATCCGAATTCTTCTTTTTGCCATCACACTTACCTCCTCAAAAATCCAATTTAGTATATGCCAGGATCACGATATTCGCCGTAGACTTCCCGGTAAACATCGCATATTTCCTGAACGGTAGCATAATTCTTAACCGCCTCGATACAGAAGGGCATGACGTTTTCACCCTTCTTACAAGCTCCGGCCAGATCCTTGAGGCATTCTGCGACCTTACGGCTGTCCCGTTTACGCTTCACTTCAGCCAGACGGGCCAACTGGGTTACTTCAACCGAATCATCAATTTCCACGATGGGAATGTCGATGACTTCGTCTTCAATGTTGTACTTGTTGACACCGATCATGATCTTTTCTCCAGCATCGATCTGTTTCTGGAATTTATAAGCGGCATCGGAAAGTTCCATCTGGGGGAATCCTTTTTCGATAGCTGCAACCATTCCGCCCATTTCATCGATCTTGTGGATGTATTCCCAAGCTTGAGCTTCCATCTCGTTGGTCAGGGCTTCTACGAAATAGGAACCCGCCAGTGGATCGATGGTGTTGGCCACACCTGTTTCCTCAGCGATCAGCTGCTGGGTCCTGAGTGCGATCTGTACCGCATGGTCAGAAGGCAGACACAGAACTTCGTCCAAGGAATTGGTGTGCAGTGACTGAGTTCCTCCCAGTACCGCAGCCAGAGCTTCGGTAGCGGTCCGGACTACGTTGTTGTATGGTTGCTGGGCTGTCAGAGAACATCCGGCAGTCTGGGTGTGGAACCTCATCCACCAGGACCGGGGATCCTGGGAATTATACCGTTCCCGCATGGCTTTAGCCCAGATGCGGCGGGCCGCTCTCAGCTTAGCAATCTCTTCGAAGAAATCGATATGGGAGTTGAAGAAGAAGGAGAGCCGCGGTGCAAATTCATCCACGTGTAATCCTTTACGTCTGATAACGTCCTCAACGTATTCCATACCATCCCTAAGGGTAAAGGCCAATTCCTGCACTGCAGTTGCCCCAGCTTCCCTGATGTGGTAACCGCTGATGGAAACCGTATTCCATTTGGGAACGAATTTGGTTCCAAACTCAATGGTATCACTGATCAGTTTTACGGAGGGTTCAGGAGGACACATCAGGGTCTTTTGGGCGATGAATTCCTTCAGCATGTCGTTCTGAATGGTACCGCCTATTTTATCGAGAGATATACCCTGCTCTAAAGCGGAAGCACAATACATCGCCCACAAGGCTGTTGCAGGAGGATTGGTTGTCATCGAAGTGGTGATCTTATCAAGGGGAATGCCTTTGATCAGATCCCGGAAATCGTCGATAGTATCTATTGCCACACCGCATTTTCCACATTCACCTTTGGCCTTGGGTGAATCGGTATCATATCCCATCAGAGTCGGGAAGTCAAAAGCGGTACTAAGACCTGTCTGGCCGGTGGTTAAAAGATAGTGCCAGCGTTCGTTGGTTACTACTGCAGTACCCATGCCGGCAAACATTCTGAAGGTCCAGTATTTTCCGCGATAGCCAGTAGCCTGATTACCTCTCAGATAGGGAAATTGTCCCGGGTAAGCGATATCTTTTTCGAAATCCATGTCCTTAATATCTTCCGGACCATATAATCTGTTGATGGGCAAACTGGAAACTGTACTCCATTCTGCCTTCTGATCGGGATTCTTGGCGATTACTTTCTTAACTTCATCTTCCCATTTTTGCCTCATTAAGCTTGACTTATCCAATAATTCCTTTGTAAACAACTTGCTCCCTCCTCACATTTATGCCTCTTCTCCACACAACAATGGTCGAACTCTTTCTACCGCCGCTAGTATTCAATCCCGGCACGATCTTTGATACCGGCGTTGTAGTGATGTTTTATCTCTGTTACTTCACTTACCATATCGGCTATCTCTCTTAATTTCTCTGAGGCATACCGTCCGGTTAATAACAAGTCAACATGGGACGGCTTACTTTTGATCAATTGTAAAACCTCTTCTTCGGGTATCAGGCCAAAGTCCACTGCTACATTGATCTCGTCGAGAATAACCATGTCGTATTCGCCGCTGCTGACTACCTCTTTGGCCTTTTCAAAGCCCTGGCGTGCCAGCTGGACATCAACACCGGCAGGATTGTCCCGCATAACGAAACTATCCAAGCCGAATTGATAAAAGGTAAGATCAGGTAGGTATTTTTCGCCGGCAATTACTTCTCCGTACTTCCTGCCCTTCATGAACTGAATCATGCATACCTTGTATCCCTGTCCTATAGCGCGCAGAGCCTGTCCGAAAGCAGAGGTGGTTTTGCCCTTTCCGTTGCCTGTAATAACCATTACCAGTCCGCGCTTGGCAGTGGTTGCAGTGGATTCCATCACTGTCAAATCTATCACCTCCTCGCTCTAATAGGTTTTTTGGGGGTAATGTCACTCATTGTCTTGCTGAAAACCAGGAAATTAATTGGAGGCCAACTAATTTCATTGTTTAACTAAAATTAAGCAATATTCATGCCAATGCCGTATATTCCCATCGGCGACTATGCATTCACCATTTACATTGCCTCCCAAATATTAAAACGTTGCATTATCGCAACGCCGATTGCCGAATAGTCTGGATTATGCCCGAATTATTACTGTGAATACTCTACAAATATTGTGTATATTTATTCAATTATATTTATTTATTCAAGTTAAGGCATAAA
>CAZYGL010000151.1:0-4549 GCA_964647335.1 uncultured Syntrophomonas sp.
AGGATATTTATCGACACGCCGGACGGTGTCGATACTGACACGTGTGTGCTGGCCACCCATACGATCAAGGATTATGTAGATAATTTGCCCGATCTGGACTACGATTATCTGGAAGTTTCTTCACCGGGAATTGACCGGATACTCAAGCTGGACCAGGATTTAGACAGGTATATAGGGACCAGAGTGATGGTCAAAACCAATCAGCCTGTCGAGAGCAGGAGGAAATTAATTGGTCTTTTGACCGCATCCCATCTTGACAGCATTACTATCGAAGAGGACGGGCAGCTGATCGTTGTCCCCAAGGAACTCATATCTATTATGAGGCTACATCCCGATATTTAAGGAGGAAATACTATGTCCCAAGAACTGATCCAAGCATTGAAAGAATTGGAAAAAGAGCGCGGTATACCCCAGCAAGCCCTGGTAGAGGCCATCAAATCAGCCTTGAATACCGCATATAAAAAGAATTTTGGCACGTCCCAGAATGTCAGTGTTGAACTGGATCAGATTACAGGTCAGGTTCAGGTCTATGCCCAAAAAAGGGTCGTAGAGGAAGTCAAGGATCCTTGTATGGAAATCAGTTTGGCGGATGCACAAGCGGTAGATGCTGATGCCAGCCAGGACAGTATCATAAATGTGGAAGTGACCCCCTCGAATTTTGGGCGCATCGCAGCCCAGACTGCCAAACAGGTGGTAGTCCAGAAATTGCGCGAAGCCGAGCGCAGCCTGATTTATGAGGAGTTTTCCGAACGCGAGGGTGAAGTTGTAACCGGTGTGATCCAAAGGATAGAATCCAAGACAGTCATCGTCAACCTGGGCAGAACGGAAGGGATCATGCTGCCTTCGGATCAGATATTTTCTGAACGCTATGAAGTGGGCCATAGGGTCAAGGGTTATATATATGAGGTCAAGAATACCTCCAAGGGTCCCACCGTATTCATTTCCCGGACCCACCCCTATTTCCTCAAGCGACTGTTTGAACTGGAAGTCCCTGAGATTTATGAGGGCCTGGTGGAAATCAAGACCATCGCCCGTGAAGCTGGTTCTCGTTCCAAGATATCCGTATATTCAATGGATGATAAGATAGACTCGGTCGGGGCTTGTGTCGGTCCCCGGGGCATCAGGGTGCAGAATATCGTCAATGAGTTGAATGGCGAAAAAATCGATATTATCAAATACAATAAAGATCCGGAAAAATTTATTGCCAATTCTCTAAGTCCTTCCAAGGTTATTGCGGTTGAAATAGAGCCGGAAGGGAAGAAGGCCCGGGTCATTGTGCCTGATTATCAGCTTTCCCTGGCAATCGGCAAAGAGGGCCAGAATGCCCGTTTAGCCGCCAAGCTAACAGGTTGGAAAATAGACATCAAGAGTGAGAGCCAGGCAGAAGAGGAGTACGAAATGGATGGCGAAGGAGCGTAAGCTTCCCCAGCGCATGTGCGTGGGGTGCCGTGAAATGAAGAATAAAAAGGAACTGATCCGGATTGTCAGGACTCCGGCAGGTTCAGTAGAATTGGATGGCACCGGCAAGAAATCCGGGCGCGGAGCTTACCTGTGCCCCAATCCCTTGTGCCTGAACATGGCAGTAAAGGGCAAGAGGCTGCAAAAAGCGCTCCAGCATGATATCGGTGAAGATATAGTACTGGCAATAAAGGCCCAACTGGAAAGTCCTTAAAAGGCAGATGATATTTTGCGACAAGTATATAACCTCATCGGTATAGCCCAACGGGCGGGCAAGATTTCCTCCGGGATGGATTCAATCCGGGAAAGCATGGCCAAGAAAAGGGCTTTTATACTGGTAATGAGTGAAGATATAGCGGATAATACCAAAGAAATTTTACTGCGCAGCTGTAAAAAAAGCGGTATTCCTTGCTTTATACTGGGCGACCGGTTCGAACTGGGCGGCAGTATAGGTAAACCTGCCCGTGTAGCCTTGACGGTCAATGACCAGGGATTAGCGCAGGCAGTAACAAAGGCTTTGAAAACAGCAGGCAGAGAGGCAAAAACATGGGGGTGGATGAATGGCCAAGATTAGAGTGCATGAATTAGCCAAAGAGTTGGGGGTACCCAGTAAAGAGATGGTAGATACCCTATTGAAACTAGGGTTGGATGTAAAAAACCATATGAGCACAATGGAAGAGTCGCAAGCAGCGTGGGTCAAGAAGCGGTTACAGGAAAAAAGTGCGCCGCCGCAGGAAAAGGCGTCTGCACCTCCTGTGCGTAAGGCTGCTCCCCCTCAGCCCCCGGCCGCCCCGCGCCCGGAATCCAGAGAAACCAAAGGCGGCCAGCCTTCGGCACCCCCGCCAGAAAATAAAAGCAGACCAGCGGCCATACCAGGAAGGGAAAGAAGCGGACCAGCACCCCAACCCCAGGCTGGAGCCAGAGAGAGAGATGCCAGGGTGGCACCAGGGATGCGGCCGCCGCAAGGGCAGCCAGGCCAACCCAGACCTGAACAAAGACCGGGAGCCCAGATGAGCAGGCCAGGCCAGCCCAGACCGGATCAAAGGCCGGGAGCCCAAGTGAGCAGGCCAGGTCAACCCAGACCTGAACAAAGACCGGGAGCCCAGATGAGCAGGCCAGGCCAACCCAGACCGGATCAAAGGCCTGGAGCCCAGATGAGCAGGCCGGCACCGAGCGGACCCATGCCGCCGCGCCCGGGAGGTCCTGCGCGGACTGGCCCAGCAACTCCCCCCAGACGCGATGAGCAGAGGCCGGGTGCGCCCGGGAGAGTTCCGCCGCCGCGGCCTTCAGGGGCTGAACCAAAAAAAGGATTCGAAAAGAAAGCTGCTCCGGGTTTTGCGCCTCATGCCAGACCTCCTGTAGCTGACTCGGAAGGCGCTAAAAAGACTGGATTTGGCGGCGGACCTGCCAAAGCCGGCAAGAAAAGCCCACCGCCAAGACCACAGTTCGTAAAAGACTATAGTCGTCCCCAAAAAAAGGGAAAGCATAAAAAGAAGCGGGAAGAGTTGGTCCTGGTCACGCCCGAGAATATAATAGTCGGGGATTCCATCCAGGTCAGGGAACTGGCTGAGAAATTGGGCAAAGGTTCCGCGGAGATCGTCAAAAAGTTAATGGAGCTTGGCATCATGGCCACCATCAACCAGGAAATAGATTATGACACGGTGGAAATTCTGGCCAGCCTTTATGACGTCAGTGTGGAAAAGGAAATCAGCCAGGAACAACAGATGCTGGAGGAGATCATCGATACCCCTGAAAGCATGGCGCCTCGCTCCCCTATCGTGACTGTCATGGGTCACGTGGATCACGGCAAGACTTCCCTGTTGGACAAGATACGCAAGGCGGACGTGGTATCCGGTGAAGCGGGGGGAATTACCCAGCACATCGGGGCATACCAGGTCACGATTAATGGCAACCGCATCACTTTTATCGACACTCCTGGCCATGAGGCCTTCACTGCCATGCGAGCCCGGGGAGCAAATTTGACTGATATCGTGGTCCTGGTAGTCGCGGCTGATGACGGCGTGATGCCGCAGACTATCGAAGCTATCAACCACATCAAGGCAGCCAAAGTGCCTTTTCTGGTGGCTTTAAACAAGATGGACAAACCGGATGTCAATCCGGATAAGGTAATGCAGCAACTCACCGAATACAGCATCGTGCCTGAGGAATGGGGCGGCGACACCATGTTCATTCCGGTTTCAGCCAAAACCGGAATGGGGATCGACAACCTGCTGGAGATGGTTCTCCTGCTGGCAGAAGTGAACGACCTCCGGGCCAATCCCAACCGCGCGGCTGAAGGGGTAGTGATCGAAGGTCAGCTGGACAAGGGCAAGGGGGCAGTAGCGACCCTGCTGGTGCAGAAAGGCACTTTGAAGGTGGGGGACTGCATAGTCTGCGGTTTCACCTGGTGTAAAGTGCGGGCCATGACCGACTACCGCGGGCGCAAGGTGGATTTGGCTTATCCATCCATGCCGGTTGAAATTACCGGTTGGTCAGACGTGCCTGAGGTTGGGGAAAGGGTTGTAGTCTGTGATGAAAAGACAGCCAAGGATATCGCCAGCCTGCGCCTCAGTGAAAAGAAACTGGAAGATCAGAAACAAAGCAGCAAGATTTCACTGGATGATTTCTTCAAGCAAATGCAGAATACGGGCATGAAGGAACTCAACCTGATCATCAAAGGAGATGTTCAGGGCTCGATCGAAGCCTTGTCCCAGTCCTTGCTGCGGCTGAGCACCAGCGAGGTCAAAGTCAATGTGATCCATTCAGCGGTGGGTGCCATTACCGAAACTGACGTAATGCTGGCTTCGGCTTCGAATGCCATAATAATTGGCTTCAATGTCCGCCCTGATGTTAAAGCCCGTAAATATGGGGAGGACGAAAAGATCGATGTCCGTTTGTACCGGGTCATTTACGAAGCTATCGAAGATGTGAAGAAAGCCATGGTCGGCCTGCTGGAGCCCGAGTATCGCGAGAAATATCTGGGCCGGGCGGAAGTCAGGGCCACCTTCAAGGTGCCCAATATCGGGACGATTGCAGGATCATACATTATCGACGGCAAATTACAGAGAAATGCAGATATACGGGTATTGCG
>CAZYGL010000152.1:0-4548 GCA_964647335.1 uncultured Syntrophomonas sp.
GATTATCCGGGCTTTGCCGTATTGCTCGTCGGTTTTGATGCCTGCCTGCCACCCACTCAGGGAGATGGCAGGGCAGCCGCTCTCCTGCAGGCTCAAAGCCAGCAATGCCGCAGATTGCTGTTCTCCCGTGGTCAGGAGCATATCCATTTCCCGTGGATCCAAATTCCTGCCAATATCCTGGGCCAGGTCCAGCAGATCATCGGTGGTGTCACCCATGGCTGAAACCACGACTACTACGTCATCCCCATTCTTTTTCATTTTGGCGACCCGTTCGCTCACCTTGTCAATCCTCTCCAGGGATGCTACGGAACTACCGCCAAATTTTGCGACGTATAAGGCCAACTCTTCTCACTCCTCTATCAACCTGCTATGCGCGGCTGACGCCCTCTAGTCTTACTACATTATTGATGTCCGATACTATGTCCATGCTTCTCAATATGGTTAGTGATTCTTGCAAGGCTTTTTCCTTGACCAGGTGCGTAATCAGGATCAATTCAGCCTTGCCATCGCGGCTGCCTTTTTGGATAACCGTATCAATGCTGACTTCATGATTACCGAAAACCCCAGCTATGCCGGCGAGCACACCTGGGTGGTCGGTCACGGTCATGCGAACATAGTATTGGGCGCAGAGTTCACTTATTGGCAGGATCTCCTTATCTTCATAACAGGTGCACCCTATGCGGGTATTGGTATTGAAGGCCATATTCCTGGCGACCTCAATAATATCACCGACTACAGCACTGGCAGTTGGCATTTCTCCAGCCCCCCGCCCATAATGCATCACTTCACCAACGGCATCTCCTCGCAGAAATACCGCGTTAAAAACCCCGTTGACATAAGCCAGAGGATGGTTGAACGGAATGAAAGCTGGGTGGACCCGTGCCTGAATCTGCCCGTCGATCTCTTTGGCGATAGCCAATAGCTTGATGACATAACCCAATTCGCGGGCGTACTGGATATCTCGAGGTGTTATGGCGGTAATACCCTCCACATAAACATCATCCAGGGTCACCCGGCTGTTGAAGGCAATCGAAGACAGGATCGCCAGCTTTCGAGCCGCATCCAATCCGCCTACATCAGCACTGGGATCAGACTCTGCATAACCCATCTCCTGAGCTTCCCGCAGTACTTCACTATAATCCCGGCCCTCCTGGCTCATTTGGGTCAAAATATAATTGGTGGTGCCATTCAAAATGCCGATGATCTCTTCGATCTGGTTCGCGGCCAGGGATTGTTTCAAGGGATAGATTATGGGGATGCCACCCGCAACGCTGGCTTCAAAATAGAAATCCACATTGTTAGCTAAAGCCGTGGCAAAAAGTTCCTTGCCCTTGACTGCAATCAAATCCTTGTTGGCAGTGACCACATGCTTGCCCTTTTCCATGGCTGCCATAATGAAGTTGTAGGCTGGTTCAATTCCCCCGATCAGTTCCACGACTATGTCGATGGTATCATCATTCAGGATATCCTCAAATTTATCGGTGACTATGTTTTCGGCCAGACCCAGTTTCAGGCATTTATCTTTATCTTTCTCCATCACCTTCTTTATGGTGATTAAGGATCCAGTCTTGGTTGTAATAGTTGACTGGTTCTTGGCCAGCAGTTTGATAACCCCTCCGCCCACGGTACCGCACCCTAACAACCCTATATTTATCATGAGCATACCTCCCAAATATCGACATTATAGCACTTGGGTCGCTGCCGGGCAAGGAAGGCGACTTGCTCTTCGCCCATTGACATTGACCTGCCGGCCGCTCAATCCCATCCGGGCAGATCGGGATACTCGTCCATCTCGTACTTCTTCTGGCGCTGCATAAGATTGCTGACCACTTCCAGCGGATCCCGGTCTTCATATAAAACCTGGTAGCAAGCCCTGGTGATAGGCATGATTATGCCAGATTCCCGGGCGATTTTATCTACTATCTGGCAGGTATAAGCGCCTTCCACAACCATCCCGATGCTTTCCAAGGCTGCCTTCGGAGGTTGCCCCTGACCGATAAGTTCACCGGCCCGGCGGTTCCTCGAATGCCTGCTCCCGCAGGTAACAACCAGATCCCCCAGTCCGCTGAGTCCACTGAAGGTGCGTGGATTGCCGCCCATTTTTTTGCCCATTCTGACCATTTCCGCCAGTCCCCGGGTGAGCAAGGCAGCCATAGTGTTGTCGCCGAAACCAAGGCCGTACGCGATCCCAGTGGACAGGGCAATGATATTTTTCAGAGCGCCGCCCAACTCTACTCCGGCGATATCGGGATTGGTGTAAACCCTGAATACAGGTGCCATAAAAAGGTCCTGGACTCCTTCAGCGATGTCATGATGACAGGCTGCTGCCGTAACCGCAGTAGGGAGGCCGCGGGCGACCTCCTCTGCATGGCTGGGACCGGACAAAACCGCATAACGTGCCCTGACCCAAGCGCCGAGCACCTCTTCGGCAACCTGGCTTAGCCGATAACCGGTACTCATCTCTAGTCCTTTAGCTGTGTTTACGATATAGTGCCGCGGGGTTATGTATGGCACAGCCTTGGTTAGAACTTGCCTTAAGGCTTGGGAGGGCACCGACATGATAAGCCAGTCAGCCTCTCCGATTGCTGTTTCCATATCCGCAAGGGGAGTGACTCCTGGGGGGATGATCACCCCAGGAAGGAACCTGGAATTTTCTCTTTCGATAGCGATGGACTCTATCCCATCTTCAAGCCGGCCCCATAATAAAACCTGATGCCCATTTTTTGCCAGCAGGACCGCTAAAGCCGTCCCCCAACTCCCTGAGCCTAAAATGCATACCCTGGCCATAAGACCTCCCGTAGTAGCTTTTTCTAAGATTTTTGACCCAGCTTGCTCTCGCATCCCTGGCGCAAGCGCTCAATATTAGTACGATGCCTGAACAGGACCATCCCAGCCAGGGCCAAACTCATCAACAAAAATTGCCAGGGTTCCTGCATGACCAGGACCAGGAGCGGCAGCAGCACAGCTGCGCACACTGAACCCAGTGAAACATAGCGGCTGACAGCGATTATAGTCACGAAGGTGACCAGCAATATTAAGGTTATCAGCGGCATCAAGAACAGGAGGGCGCCAGCCGAAGTGGCCACACCTTTTCCGCCGCGAAAATCCAGGAATAAAGGCCAGCAATGGCCGGTCACAACTGCTACCGTACACAAGGCTGCCAAACCTTCGCCACCGAAGGCCATTCCTAGCCAGGCTGCCAGGACACCTTTGAGAACATCGCCCAGCAAAGACAGCAAGGCTATCTTCATTCCCAGGGTTCGCAGGACATTAGTGGCACCCACATTGCCAGTCCCCCGGGAACGGATGTCCACCCCCCCCAGGTAGCGGCTGAACAAGTATGAGAATGGAACCGAACCAATCAAATAGCACGCCAGTGTCAACACTATCTCTTTCATTTGCAGCCACTCCTACTGATTATTCTTCTTTGTTTTCCCTTTTGCGAACCACTAACTTAATAGGGGTGCCCTCAAAACCAAAATTCTTCCGCAACACATTCTCAAGGTAGCGCAAGTATGAAAAATGCACTTTTTCCGGGTAGTTGGCGAAAAAAACAAAAACCGGCGGCGCAGTCTGCACCTGGGTGGAATAATATATCTTGACCTTTTTTCCCCCGCCTCCCGGCAAGGGATTCAGCAACATTGCCTCACTAATGACTTGATTCAATTCTGCGGTTTTGATCCGGCGGTTATGCTGTTCCACTACAAAATCCACCAGTTCAATGATCTTGAAGATACGTTTGCGGGTCAGGGCGGAAACATAAAGAATCGGGCAATACGATAAAAATTTAAGCTGGGAACGGATGTCCTCGTCAAAACGGTTCATGGTCTGGCCGTCTTTCTCGATCAGATCCCATTTGTTGACTATAACGATATTGGCTTTACCCTGTTCATGAACATAGCCGGCGATCCGTTGGTCCTGTTCCGAAACACCTTCTGTGGCATCAAGCATAATGAGAACCACATCCGCGCGTTCCACGCTTTTCAGTGACCTGATCACACTATAACGCTCTGTGGCATCGCTGATGCGCGACCTTTTCCTGATCCCGGCGGTATCAATCAGGATATATTTGTGTCCCCCATATTCAAAGGGAGTATCGATGGAGTCCCGCGTAGTGCCTGGAACATCGCTGACTATAACCCTTTCCTCTCCCAGCAGCGCGTTCACCAGTGAAGATTTGCCCACATTGGGCCGGCCGACGATGGCAATTTTTACTGCATCTTCTTCCTCGCCATAGTCTTTAATCGGTCCAAAACTGGCTATTACCGCATCCAACAATTCATTAATATTGCGCCCGTGCATAGCCGAGACCGGTATGGGCTCACCCAGACCCAGTCCATAGAATTCGTAATATTCCACTTGGCGATCAAAGTTTTCGACCTTATTGGCAGCTAATACAACCGGCTTTTTGCTTTTGCGCAGCATATTGGCTACCAGTTCATCCTCAGGATTTATACCCTGCTGCGCGTCTACCACAAATATTATCACGTCGGCCTCTTCGACTGCCAGTTCAGCTTGTTGTTTTATTTCCCGGGTGAAGACTTCGCC
>CAZYGL010000153.1:0-4507 GCA_964647335.1 uncultured Syntrophomonas sp.
AATCCCGCCGCCGATCACCACCACCTTTTGGCTTTTGCCCATAGCCTCCTTGATCTTTTGCGCATCGGCTAAGCTCCTCAGTGAATAAGCCCCCTCCAGATCAGCACCCGGAATAGGCGGAATATTACTGCGGGCTCCGCTGGCGATTACCAGTTTGTTATATGGCAGCGCAGTACCGTCAGCCATGCTTACGATCTTTTTGGCAGTGTCGAGGCTCTCCGCAAGGCAAGAGGTTCTCACCTCTACCTGATTCTCGGCATACCAGGCTTCATCATATACATAGAACTTTTCATCGGCCAAATCCGACCCCAGATAATCTGATAAGGCAGGACGATAGTATGGTTTGACCGCCTCTTCAGTCAGAATAGTAATGCTGCCGGTGCGGTTCCTCCTGCGGATAGCTGCCGCTGCCGAGAGACCAGCTATACCTCCGCCTATTATCAGGAATTTATCAGTGTTATCGTTAGTAAACTCGTCTTCCATTTTCTCAGCCACGAAGTTCTCTTTTCCGACCCCACAAGCCGGACAGACCTCCGGGGGTTCCTCACCCTCAAAAACCTGCCCGCATACTAAGCAGCGCCACTTCTTTTTGGACTTGGGCTGCTTCTTCTCCATAATCGCCTTACCGAAATCCATACCTAATTTGAATGCGTCCTCCAGTCCACGCTCGGATGGTTTGAAATTGATCCTGAGTCCGGGTAGGACTTCCATGCGCAGGGAACGAAGCCGGGCTTCGATATTGGGAACCGCTTCCCCGCTCCACCCATAAGCCCCGAAAGCTGCCGCCACCAGGTGGGAATGTAATATGGGCGACAAATGACTCAGGAGGTTCCATACAGGGGGCAGGGTATCCCCAACCAGAGTCGGGGATCCGATCAAAAGGCCATCGGCATTCTCAAGCTCCGCCAGAACATCGTCCCGGCTGGTCTCCGTGAGATCAAACACCCTGACATCGAAATCACCTATCATCCCCAGCCCTTCAACCACCGAGTCAGCTATCATTTTGGTATAACCATAAGCGGTCACATAACCCAGTACAATTTTTGAGCGCCCGTCTTCTGGAGGAGCCGGGGGCTGGGCCCATTCCCGGTAGAGATCCAGGTAATACTGGATGTCTGTTCGGATAATGGGGCCGTGCCCGGGAGCGATCACCTCGATGGGCAGATCCTTTATCTTTTCCAGCGCCTCCAATACATAAGGCTTAAAGGGGCCGATGATCATATCGAAATAATATTTGTAAGCTGGAATAATGTCCCTTGGGATGGTGTCATTGAAGATCCCCGGGTCAGCGAAATGACTGCCGAAAGAGTCACAGGGGAAAAGAATCTGGTCTTCTTTAAGGTAGGTAAACATAGTATCAGGCCAGTGCAGGAAAGGGGCATTAATGAATTGCAGGGTCTTGCCTCCCAGGTCCAGCACCTGATTATGCTCCACCTCAATGGACTTGAACTTGCTGTTGGTAATTTCCTTGAGGAATCTGATGGCTGTATTGGTGCCTACAACGGTAAGCCCGGGAATCTTCTTAAGCAGTTTTTCCACTGATCCTGAATGGTCAGGTTCGGTATGATTCATTATCAGGTAGTCTATTTTACCAAGATCGACTACCTTCTGGAGGTCAGATAAATATTCGTCGAAAAATTTCTCTTTGACTACCTCAACCAGGGCAGTTTTCTCCTGTCCTTTGATCAAATAAGCATTATAGGTGGTCCCCTGTTCAGTGGTCATGATTATATCGAAGACTTTTAGATCCGGGTCCTGGACTCCGACCAGGTACACATCCGGTTTGATCAATACAGCCTGCATAATATCCCTCCTGTCACTCGGTCAAATTAACAACTCCTACCTAAATGATAATTTTTTGCGGTATCCAAAACAAGGGAGGAGGTCAACAATTTGGAATCCAGGTTCAATGCCGCCCTTTATTGCTCAATCGCAGGCCATGTATACAGAATACAATGGCAGCATGGATCTTGCGCATCAATTTAATCCCTATTTATGGGGTTTTAGAACGACTAATGCAAAACAAAATATTTTCCCAGTAAGCACTAAAATCTATTGTAAACGTTATATAATTCACATAGAATTATGGTAATGTGCTAGGAGTATGTTTCTACCCTTGCCGTATTAGATATATAGCGGATTTGCAGCCAATATCAGGCAGCTCAGGGTAGTAATATAAATAACGGATTAACCTGATTATCAAGAGAGAAAGGAGGGATATTGGAATGAATTACCAGGAGATTCTAGCCAAATACGCCAATGTACCAGGGGGGATGATCGAAGCTTTCCACGCGATTCAGGACGAACTGAGTTATCTGCCGGAGGAAGCCATCATCGAAGCTGCCAAGGTGTTTGGCAAACCCGTTGCCCAAGCTTATGGCGTGGCCAGTTTTTACTCCATGTTCTCAGTCAAAGCCCGTGGCAAGAACGTGATCCGGATTTGTGAAAGCGCTCCTTGTCATATCGCCGGGGCTGCAGATGTCGTGTCTGCCTTGGAGAATGAGCTGGGAATTAAGATCGGCAGCAGCACCGCTGATGGCCGCTTTGCCCTGGAATTTACAGAGTGTGTGGGTCAGTGTCAGGCTACTCCCGTAATAACCGTCAATGGCAAACCTTACTTCGATGTGACTCCAGCCAAGGTAGCTGGAATAATCGCTGAATACAAATAGGCATCCTATGCCTTAATTCGAAACAAAACCTGATTTATCAGGAAAGGAGGACATAGTAATGGCCGAGGAAATGCGCATTGTACTGCGTAATTACGGGAAGATCGATCCACTTAAGATAGAAGATTACCTGGCTGCGGGTGGGTATAAATCCCTCGAAAAAGCTCGCACGATGAGTCAAACCGATCTCATCAACGAAGTCAAAGCTTCCAACCTTAGAGGCCGCGGCGGTGCTGGATTCAATTGCGGCATGAAGTGGAATTTCGCCTACCAGGCGGCTGCCGACCAGAAGTATGTTATTTGTAACGCTGACGAGGGCGAACCGGGCACATATAAAGACCGGCTCATCATGGAAGGAGATCCCCAGTCTTTGCTTGAGGGTATGGCCATTTGCGGATATGCTATCGGCGCAACCCAGGGTTTCATCTACTGCCGCGGTGAATATCCCTCAGTTGCCAAGATCCTCAAGGAAGCAATCGCTCAAGCTACCGCTAAGGGAGTCCTAGGCGACTTCACCATCGAAGTGCGGATGGGCGCCGGAGCATATGTATGCGGTGAAGAAACCGCCCTAATCGAATCCATCGAGGGTAAACGGGGTGAACCCCGCATTAAGCCGCCCTTCCCGCCGGTTATCGGATTGTGGGGAAAACCCACTATTGTCAATAATGTTGAAACTTTCGCCAACATTCCCTCTATCGTTGAAAAAGGCGCTGCTTGGTATGCAGCTATCGGCACCCCCTCTTATCCGGGCACCAAGATCGTGACCTTGACCGGTGATGTGGCCAACAGGACCTTCTTTGAAGTTCCTACCGACACCACCATCCGCGATGTCATCTTCCAGTTCGGCGGCGGAATCGCCGGCGGTAAGGAATTCAAAGCGGTTCAGATCGGTGGAACCTCCGGAGCATTTATCCCCGCTTCTCAACTGGATACCCCCATCGGCTTCGACGCCATGAGCGCTATCGGTGCTGCTCTGGGTTCCGGAGCTGTTTTTGTCATGGATGCCAGCCGGGACATGGTCGATGTGTGTACTCGCATCGCCAAATTCTTTGAACATGAATCCTGCGGTAAATGCGCCCCCTGCCGCGAAGGCACCATGCGCACCCATGAACTGATGGAAAAGATAAATGCCGGCAAAGGCACCTCTTCTGATATAGCCTTGCTGGACAAGGTAGGACGGGTCATGTCCTATTCTTGCCTGTGCGGTTTGGGCCAAGCTGCGCCCTCCCCGGTGCTGAGCACGATCAAGCACTTCTCCGCCGACTATAACGCCAAATTGATGTAGGAAAGAGTAAAAGGAGTGAAATAAATGGTCAACGTAACTGTAGACGGAATCAAAGTTTCCGTTCCTGATAACTCCACAATCCTACAGGCAGCTGAAGCGGTCGGTATCAATGTCCCTACCCTGTGTTATCATCCTGACCAATCCGTAAAAGCTAACTGTAGGGTGTGTGTTTGCGAGGTCGAAGGGAACCGGCTTCTGCAGGCCGCTTGTTCCCAGCCCGTTTTCGAGGGCATGGTGATCAAGACCCGCACCCCCAAAGTAATCGAAGCCCGCAAGACAATCTTGGAAATGATCCTGGCTCACCATCCCCAGGATTGTTTGAACTGCATCCGCAACGAGAATTGCGAATTGCAGAGCTTGGCAGCCGAATATTTTATCCGCGATAATCCATTCGAGCTGAAAGTCCGCGGTCTGGCCAAAGACCTGTCCACCCCCTCGTTATTCCGGGATCCGGACAAATGTGTGCTTTGCCGGCGCTGCATCGAAGCTTGTTCCGTTATTCAGACCGTAGATGCCCTGGGCATCGAGAACCGCGGCAACCATGCCATGGTTGTGC
>CAZYGL010000154.1:0-4505 GCA_964647335.1 uncultured Syntrophomonas sp.
ATGGGGTTTCTGCCGGCCAAACGCAGCCAGAGGCAGGCGGCTTTACTGGACCTGAAGCGGGAGCAACGCATGGTTATTTTCTATGAGGCTCCCCACCGGCTGGTCAAAACCCTGGAGGACATGGCGGAAATCATGGGGGCAGTGCATCCGGTTGTAGTGGCTCGGGAGATCACCAAGCTGCACCAGCAGGTCAAACAGGGCTCGATTGCCGAGCTCCTGCAATATTACATAGAAAATCCACCCCGGGGCGAGATCTGCCTGTTAATGCCGGCGACTCGCCCAGATGCCGAACCTGTATCGCTCGCCAAGATTATCCAGGAGACGGCAGCTTTGATAGCAAGCGGAGTGGATAAAAAAGAGGCTTTCAAGATGAAAGCCCGCGAGTATAATGTCAAAAAATCGACAATATATAAACAATTTTTGGATAAATAGTTATCGGTTAGGAATAGCCTAACCTACCTGCTTGCCAAGTTCGGTGAGACAGCTCTTACAAATATTTTTGCCTTTATAGTTGGTCACGTCTTCGGCGTTTCCGCAGAATATACATGCCGGCTCATATTTCTTGAGAATGATCTTCTCGCTGTCTACGTAGATTTCCAGAGCGTCCTTTTCTTCTATTCCCATAGTGCGTCTTAACTCGATAGGAATGACGATACGGCCCAATTCATCAACTCTTCTGACCACACCGGTTGATTTCATCATCTGTGTTTTACCTCCTTCTTAAAAAGATTCCAGCCCACACTGAAAAGATACCAGAATTGGTAGAAATAGTCAAGCTATTTTCAACAAAAATATACAAAAAATTAAAAATCAGTTGATATTTTTGTCGACGGACCAGCGGGTGCAGGATATGGCCCGGCTTTTATGGTAAACTATACAGAATGTAGAGCATTTAATCGTTATGTGATGGAGGGACCAGCATGGAGGAGAGAAAGAGCTACTATATCACCACACCGATTTATTACCCCAGTGACAACCTGCACATCGGGCATGCATATACAACCGTGGCTGCGGACTGCATGGCCCGCTTCAAGAGGATGCAGGGCTACGATGTTTTTTACCTGACCGGCACTGATGAGCACGGACAGAAGATAGAGCGGGCCGCGCGCGAAAAAGGTATGGAGCCTATCCAATACGTGGATGGCATTGTGGAGAATATCCGCAAACTATGGGAAATTTTGCAGATAACCAACAGTGACTTCATCCGCACCACGGAAAAACGCCAGGAAGAAGTGGTGAAGAAAATATTTGAGCGGGTCTACGAACAAGGGGACATCTACCTGTCCCAATATGAAGGCTGGTACTGCAGCCCTTGTGAGACGTTTTTTACCGAGCGGCAGTTGGAGGACGGTAAATGTCCGGATTGCGGCCGGGAAGTGGAGCTGCTCAAGGAAGAAAGTTATTTCTTCAACATGGCCAAATATGCACCGCGTTTGCTCGAGCATATTGCCGCCCATCCCGATTTTATACAGCCTGAATCCAGGCGCAATGAAGTGGTGAATTTCATCAAAGGTGGTCTGGAAGACCTGTGCGTATCGCGCACCACGTTCAAGTGGGGAATACCGGTCCCGTTCAATTCCAATCATGTAGTATATGTTTGGTTCGACGCCCTGATAAACTACTTGACCGGGGTGGGTTACCTTCAGGATGATGCCTTGTTCAATAAATACTGGCCCGCCGATGTACACCTGATGGCGAAAGACATCATTCGCTTCCATGCCATTATCTGGCCGATCATGTTGATGGCCCTGGACCTGCCCCTGCCCAAAAAGGTTATGGCCCATGGCTGGATTCTGCTGGAGGGCGGAAAGATGTCAAAGTCCAAAGGCAATGTCATCGATCCCCGCATCCTGGTAGACAAATACGGACTGGATGCAGTGCGTTATTACCTGATCAAAGAGCTGAGCTTCGGGCAGGATGGAGTCTATTCGGAAGAGATCATGGTAAACCGCATCAATTCAGACCTGGCCAATGACCTGGGCAATCTAATCAGCCGCACAGCCGCCATGATCATCAGGTATTTCGGAGGAAAGATTCCTGATGATCGGAGTTCTGCAGCAGTGGATGAGGAACTCCAAAACACCGCCCGCCAGGTTTACCTGGAAGCTACCGAAAAACTGGAAAAACTTGATTTCTCGGCTTATCTCCATTCTGTATCCCGCCTGGTATCGAGGGCCAACAAATATATAGATGAAACCGCCCCCTGGCTTCTAGCCAAGGACGATGCTCAACAAAGCAGGCTGGCGGCCGTGATGTACACCCTCTTGGAGTCTATTCGCATTGCCTTGATTTTGAATGCCCCGGCCATGCCAACCCTCTTGGAGCGGGCCAATCAGCAGCTCAACCTCTGGGATGAACCGGCTCAGGTCAAGTGGGAGGAAGCTGGAAAGTGGGGACTGATTTCTCTGCCCACCGACGTGCAAAAGGGAGAGGCCCTTTTCCCGCGGATCGATGTCAAGTTGCTGGAGGAGGCGCTGCCCGATATCGTTCCGGCACCCCAACCACCTGCTCCGGTTGAAAAAACTGTAACCAGCCCGGTTCCGGTGGAGACCAAAATGGTGGGGATAGAAGACTTTGCCCGGCTGGACCTCAGGGTGGCCGAAGTTGTCGCCGCTGAGAAAATGCCTAAAGCAGATAAACTTTTGATCCTGAAAGTCAGGTTGGGAGAAGAGGAACGCACGGTGGTAGCTGGCATCGCCCAGCATTACGCGCCTGAGGACCTGGTAGGGAAAAAAGTTGTAATTGTGGCTAATTTGCAGCCCACCAAACTCAGGGGAGTCATGTCCCAGGGGATGATCCTGGCGGCATCTGATGAACAGCGGGTGGAGGTCCTGACCGTCAGCCCGGATATTGTCTCCGGCAGCCGGGTCAAATGAGTAGCTGAGGTTAAGGAGGCGACGACCTTGTTGTTCGATACCCATGCCCATCTGCAGGACCGCAAGCTGCGGGGGGATCTTGACAACATCCTGCGCCGGGCAACCGAAGCCGGGGTGGAAAAAATCTGCTGCGTGGGCTACGATCTGGAATCTTCCCGGGAAGCCGTCAATATCGCCCGCAAATACAGGCAGGTGTATGCGGCTGTTGGGGTGCATCCCCATGACGCCAAGACCCTTGATGACAGCCTGGTCCAGAAGCTGCGGGATTTGGCCAGGGATCCCAAGGTCGTTGCCATTGGCGAGACCGGGCTCGATTATTACCGGGATCTTTCCCCGCGGGATGTGCAAAAGGAAGCCTTTATCGTTCAGATCAAGCTGGCCCAGGAGCTAGGCAAGCCCGTTATTATCCATGACCGGGAAGCCAACCAGGATGTAATCGATATAGTCAAGAAACACCGGGCTGGAGTCAATGGCGGCATAATGCACTGCTATTCCGGAAGCTTGCCTCTGGCCTTGGAATTGATCAAGGCTGGGTTCCATATATCCCTGGCCGGACCCTTGACTTATAAAAACGCCCGCCGCTCCCAGGAAGTCGCTGCCAAATTGCCTATGGACAGGCTGCTGGTCGAAACCGATTGTCCCTATTTGACACCGGAGCCCTTGCGGGGCAGGATAAATGAGCCGGCCCATGTGCGCTATGTGGCGGCTAAAATGGCTGAACTGAGAGGACAGCATCCGGATGAGACAGCTTATCTGACCTGGCGCAATGCCTGCCAGGTTTACAGGATCAAGGACTAAAAGACCAGAACTCAAGCAATGTTAAAAACACCAAACCCAAGGGTCCGGAAGGGCCCTTTTTCCATTTGCAGTTAATAACAGCAATGGCAATCAAAGGGCAAAATTTTGACACCGGGTAGACCTAAGGTTAGAATATGAGTACTTCAATTTGTTGCTGATGGGGTTAATAACTAAGGGAGGAATGCTATGAGTATTGCCTGGTCTAAGAAAGGAGCAATCTTTTCTGCCGGCATACTAACTCTGGGTTTGCTCTTCTACGTATTGTTATTCGTGATCGAAAAGCCGCTCGCCATCGCGGTGGACGGCCAGGTGATCCAGACCAGAGCGTTATTTACCAGGACAGTAGGACAAGTTCTCGACCAGAACCAGATCAAATTGGAAGGCCAGGATGTCGTTACCCCTTCTGCGGATACGCGAGTGAGCAAAGACCTGCAGATAACGGTAACCAGGGCATTTGCCGTCAAAGTAATAGCTGACGGGACCAGCCGGGAGATTTACACCATCCCGGTCACGGCAGAGGAAGCTGTGACCCTGGCGGGCATAACCCTGGGGGAAAAAGACTTCCTGAAACCTGAACCCGGCGAAATGGTAGTTCCCCAGCAGGCGATTGAAGTGATTCGGGTGACCGAAAAGGTAACTAGCGAGGACCAGGAGATGCCCTATCAGGTGGAAAAGACCACCGACCCGACCCTGGAGAAGGGATTGACCAGAACCCTGGTGTCTGGCAAGAACGGGCTGACCCGGAATACCCTCAGGGTAACCTATTATAACGGGCAGGAAGCCAAGCGTGAATTGCTCAAGATGGAAACCCTGTCCCAGCCTCGCAACAAG
>CAZYGL010000155.1:0-4485 GCA_964647335.1 uncultured Syntrophomonas sp.
CGCTTGCAAGCCATCATAGGCCTGGGCGATGATTTCCCTTAGGTCAAGCTGCAAACCCAGGTCCAAAACTGTATTGACAATTCCCAGGGCCTGCCTGCGTAATGCGTAGGGATCCTGGGAACCGGAAGGTTTAATTCCTATGGCAAAAAATGCGACCAGGTTGGAGAATTTTTCAGCCAGAGCCAGGGCAGTGCCAGTTGGGGTGGACGGCAAACGGTCACCGGCAAAACGAGGCAGGTAGTGCTCCAGAATAGCCTCAGCCACTTCCGGATCTTCACCTGCATTGAGGGCATAGTATCTGCCCATGATGCCCTGTAATTCTGGGAATTCGAAAACCATGCTGCTGAGCAGATCTGCCTTGCACAGCTCAGCTGCTTTTGACAACTTGTCTGCACTGCTCAAATCCAGCCTGCTGCCTATATAAACCGCCAGGTTACGCAGCCTCTCCACTTTTTCCAGAACACTGCCCAGTTTCTCATGGAACAGTACATTACCCAGTCCAGGAATGAAAGCTGGCAAGCCTTTCACAGTGTCTTCCTTCCAGAAGAACAAGGCGTCCTCCAGGCGGGCTTTCAATACCCGCTGATTTCCAGCTCTGACCAGATCCAGGCTATAGTCGGTACCATTCCTGATGCCTATGAAACCCGGCATTAAATTGCAATTGCTATCGAAAACCGGGAAATAACGTTGATTGGCGATCATACTGGTAGTAAGCACCTCCGGAGGCACATCCAGATAAGACGGTGAAAATCCCCCATAAAAAGCAGTCGGGTATTCCAGCAGGAAGGTCACTTCATCCAATAAATCCTCGTTTTCCATAGCTTGGCCCCCGACCTGGGTGGCTACCGCTTGAACCTGCTGCCAGATCATGGCCTTTCTCTCATCTTGGTCCACGATCACGTATCTCTCCCGCAAGGTTTTAAAATATTCAGCCGGGCTCTGCACCGCAAAAGCTCCCGGAGCCAGAAAGCGATGGCCCATGCTCAGATTGGAGCTATTCACGTTCTCGACCTGTATCTGTACAACCTTGTCCCCATATAGCGCCAGTAACCACCTGATGGGTCTGGCAAAGCGGGTATGGAAGTATCCCCACCGCATGGAACGTGGAAAACTGAGGTTGTTGATTATCTCCAAAATGATAGCCGGCAGCAGGGTTGCAGTCGATACCCCTAGCTCGCTTTTGAGTGCGAAGACATACTCGATTCCATCCAGGCTTTGAATTTTCAAATCCGAAACCATAATTCCCTGGCTGCGGGCAAAACCCTGGGCTGCCCGGGTAGGCTCTCCATCTGCCGCGAAAGCGCTGCTCTTTTTGGGCCCTTTAGTCTCGATTAGGGCGTCGGCCTGCTGGTCTGCCAGCCCCTGGATAAACAAGACCAGTCGCCGCGGCGTTCCAAAAGAGGCGATGTGGGAGTATTCTATTCTCTGGGAGTTCAATTTAGTGCCGGCTATTTCCTTAAGATCCTTCAGGGCCTGCCCCATAAACGCCGAGGGCATTTCTTCCACACCTATCTCCAGAAGAAAATCTTGCTTCATTATCCCAGCACCTCCTCGGCCTTAATAATTTCCTGGCGTAATTTTTCATCTTTTATCAACGGGTAACCCATACGGGCCCTCTGCTCCAGGTATTCTTTGGCAACTGTCCGGGCCAGGTTGCGGACCCGGGCGATATATCCGGTTCTTTCAGTTACACTGATGGCTCCCCTGGCATCAAGGAGGTTAAAGAGGTGGGAGCATTTCAAAACATAATCATAAGCTGGCTGGGGAAGTTGCCGGGCTAAAACCCGGCGAGCCTCTTCTTCACATAGATTGAACATATTGATAAGGGTCGGTACATCAGAGACTGTGAAGTTGTAATGCGAATAGTCCACTTCCGACTGGTGATGGACATCTCCATAGCTTATCCCTTCCACCCACTCAATATCATATACGTTTTCCTTGTTCTGAATATACATCGCAATACGTTCCAAACCATACGTTATCTCCGCACAGACCGGGTAACAGTCAAAACTGCCGCACTGTTGGAAATAAGTGAACTGGGTAATCTCCATACCGTCCAGCCAAACCTCCCAGCCCAGGCCCCAGGCACCCAAAGTCGGGGATTCCCAGTTGTCCTCCACCAGGCGCAAGTCATGCATGTCCGGATCGATGCCCAACTGGCGAAGACTCTCGAAATAGAGTTCCAAAACATTGTCGGGAGATGGCTTCAAAATAACCTGGAATTGGTAGTAGTGCTGCAAACGGTTGGGATTCTCTCCATACCGCCCGTCGGTAGGACGCCGGGAGGGTTCCACATAGGCCACATTCCATGGTTCGGGTCCCAGGCTGCGCAGAAATGTCGCCGGGTTCATGGTACCGGCTCCTTTTTCCAGGTCATAGGGCTGCTGGATAATACAGCCCTGCTCCCCCCAGTAGTTTTGCAGATTCATGATCAGCTGCTGGAAATTCATATACCTTCCTCCTATTTGCCCTAAAATAAAAGATGCCCGTCACCCAACAGGGACGGGATCAACCCGCGGTTCCACCCTGCTTGGCACGTGGCCCACCTCATAAATGCCTGCCTGCTCCGAAGCGCCTTCAGCTAAGTCCTGAACCGGTTTCCATCGTGCCCGGCTTTCTGTGTCAGGCGGCTTACCCTACTCTTCTTCATCATCGTCGGCTATTAAATTCATGAATAGTTTAACAACCCCACCCGGGGCTTGTCAATTGGAAACAGCCAGGGTCCGCTTCAATAAACGGATGGTGTTCTTAACCTTAAATCTTCTCTCCAGGTGGTACTCGAGATACTTCTCCAAAACAATCTCCAATTGCTGCCTGGCCAGGGGAGAGGCTTTTACTCTCTGCACAGCATGTAAGGACCCTTCACACAGGAGTCTCAACAGAGCCGCAGTTTCACCCCTCAATATAATGAGGTGCTCGCTGCGTTCCATGCAAGCCGGACACATCAAGCCCCCTTCTGGCAGGCTGAAACTGAAATCCCGCAGCTCTTTGCTGCCACAGTGAGCGCATTGGTCCATGATGGGTTTATAACCCAAATTGACCAGCAGCCGGCTTTCGAAATACCTTACCAGCATCAGGTCCAAGCCCTGCTGGTTGATGAGTTCCAACACCCGGGCCAGTGCTGCATATAACTGTGGCAGGGGGGACCTTTCCAGCAGGCTTTTGTCAAGCAGTTCCATCATGTACATGGAATAAAGGGTGCGGGTGATGTCTTCGCGGGAATTGCCGAAAAAATCGATTATCCTTCCCTGGGTGATCAAATCCATATCCCGGCCGCGGGTAAAATACAGCAAAGAATGACAGAATGGCTGGGTGCAGCCCCGGAGACTGCTCTTGGGCTTTTTAACGCCTTTGGCGACCGCGGTGACCTTGCCCTCCTTTTCGGTAAATATGGTCAGGATCTGGTCGCTGTCCCGCAAATCACGGCTTTTCAATATAATCGAACGGCTCTGATAATACATTTTGTCTCCCCAGTCAGGAACCTCTTAAACGGAATCTGGCAAGGTCAAGGATTTTCACGCAAGCGGTATTGCTGCACAAGTTGCGCGGCGGCACTGGTACCCAGTCTTTCTACCCCGGCCTCGATAAGTTCCAGGGCGAAGTCAAGATCTCTTATTCCTCCCGATGCTTTTATCTTCAAGGTTTCTTCCCGATGACCTTTAATTATCTCAATATCTTCCAGGTTGACTCCCCGGGAGGAAAAGCCGGTGGATGTTTTGATAAAATCGGTTCCAGCCTGGCTCAAATAGATGGTCAGCATAGCCAGTTCGGGGCCAGTCAAGAGCGCCGTTTCCACTATGGCTTTTAAGATGAACTTGTATTTGCGTTTCAGAGCCAACACGGCTTCTATTTCCCTCATTACTGTAAAATAATCTTCATCTTTGACAGCCCCGATATTTATCACCATGTCCAATTCATCCGCTCCCTGGGAGAGGGACTGTTCAGCTGCGTAGGCCTTGGATTCCAATCCTTCGGCTCCCAAGGGAAATCCTATCACCGTACACAACTTAACCTCGCTCCCCTTCAGGATCGATTGGGCCAATTTCAAGCGATAAGGATGCACACAAACTGCAGCCATGCTGAGCTGTACTGCCTCCCGGCACAATGCCTCTATTTCTGCTGCGCTGGCATCAGCTCTCAAATCAGTACTGTCCAAAAAGGCTGCTATGTCCATATTCCCAGCTCCTTTGCCTTTAATCAGATCGCCCGTTTACACGGGCGGCTGTGTTTAGGGTCGATAACCCAGCTGATTCAGATTATTTTCATTATCCCGCCAATTTTTTTTCACTTTCACCCAGAGATCAAGATATACTGAAGTCTCCAGCATTTTTTCGACATCGATCCGCGACTCGGCGCCGATTTTTTTAAGCATCTGACCATTCTTACCAATAATAATAGCCTTCTGTGAATCCCTCTCCGTGTGTATCACCGCGCGTATGTATATTTTCCCGGTCCCCTGGTTTCTGAACTCCTCCACGACTACCG
>CAZYGL010000156.1:0-4465 GCA_964647335.1 uncultured Syntrophomonas sp.
CAGAGACCCTGGTGCGCCTGCAGAACGGGCGCCTCACCACTTTCCCGGTGGCTGGTTCCAGGCCCCGGGGCAAAACCGAGGCCGAAGATATTGTGCTGGAGAAGGATCTGCTGGCAGACGAAAAAGAGCTGGCAGAACACAACATGCTGGTGGATTTGGGCAGGAACGATTTAGGCAAGATATCCCGGTATGCTTCGGTAGAGGTTGCCAGATACATGATGATCCATCGCTATTCCACCGTGATGCATATCTGCTCCCAGGTTGAAAGCGATATCCTCCCGGGATGTGACGGTTACAGCGCTATTGAAGCGGTCCTGCCAGCCGGGACCCTGTCCGGGGCTCCTAAGATAAGGGCCTGCGAGATAATCGAAGAAATTGAGGCCGAACCCCGGGGAATTTACGGAGGCGCACTGGGATACGTGGATTTTAGCGGCAATATGGATACGTGCATCGCCATTCGTATGGCGGTGAAAAAAGGTGACATGGTTTATGTCCAGGCTGGAGGCGGAATAGTGGCGGACAGTGTGCCTGAGAGGGAATACGAAGAATCTGCCAACAAGGCCATGGCAGTGATGAATGCTATCCGCAATGCAGGAGAGGTTGATGACTGATGATATTATTAATCGACAATTATGACAGTTTTTCCTATAACCTGGTGCAGTTGGCCGGAAGCATAGCTCCGGACATAAAGGTAATAAGAAACGATGAAATGACCGTGGAAGAGATTGAGGCCCTTCACCCATCCCATATAATAATCTCTCCCGGCCCCGGCTACCCTAAAGATGCCGGGATATGCGAAGAGATGGTCTTGAAACTGGCGGGGAAGGCTCCGATCCTTGGAGTGTGCCTGGGTCACCAGGGGATTTGCGAGGCGTACGGCAGCATGATTACTCATGCCAAGCAGCTTATGCATGGCAAAAAGAGCCGCATAATTATAGATACCAGCTGCCCGATATTCGAGGGGATGCCGGATCAGATCGATGCAGCCCGCTACCATTCCCTGGCAGCCCAAAAAGAGACCATACCCGAAGAACTGATAGTCGTTGCATAAGATGAGACCGGTGAGGTCATGGCTGTGAAGCACGCTTTATATGATGTATACGGTCTGCAGTTTCACCCCGAATCTATTCTGACCCCGATGGGTCATGTAATACTCGAAAAATTTTTAGCATTATAGGAGGAGATCAAGATGATTCAGAGAGCGATAAAAGAAGTATTGAGCGGCAATGACCTGGACTTGGAGACCACCAAAGCGGTCATGCGGCAGATGATGGAAGGAACCGCTACCCCTGCCCAGATGGGGGCTCTACTAGCCGGACTGAGGATGAAAGGGGAAACAGTGGATGAGATCACAGCTTGCGCCGAAGTAATGCGGGAAAAGGGCTTGAAGATCAATCCAGTCCGCAATGTGATCGATATAGTAGGAACCGGAGGCGACGGGACCAATACCTTCAATATATCCACAACTTCAGCATTTGTAGTTGCAGCCGGGGGGGTGCCGGTAGCCAAACACGGCAACCGGGGAGTTTCCAGCAAGAGTGGTGCGGCTGATGTTTTAGAAAAATTGGGCATCAATCTGAACCTCAGCCCGGAACAAAGTGAGAAAATACTGGAGCAGAGCAACATATGTTTCATGTTTGCCCAGATATACCATGCATCCATGAAACATGCAGCACCTGTCCGCCGGGAGATGGGGGTGCGCACCATATTCAATGTTCTGGGCCCACTTTCCAATCCTGCCGGCGCCACCATGCAACTTATGGGTGTCTATGACCGCAAGCTTGTGGAACCCCTGGCCCAAGTACTTGCCAATCTGGGGGTCGTTCGGGGTGTTGCGGTTAGCGGAAGTGATGGGATGGATGAGGTGACCCTGACGGGCCCGACTCACGTCTGCGAGATACGCTTCGGCGAATTGAAGAGTTACGATATTACTCCGGAACAGTTCGGTTTCAGCTGCTGCCGGTTGGAAGACCTCATGGGCGGCACTCCGGAAGAGAATGCCCAGATCACAAGGGACATACTGAACGGCAAGGAACGCGGCCCTAAAAGAGAGGTAGTAATACTCAATGCCGCCCTGGCGCTCTACCTTGGCATCGACAATTGCAGCGTAGCGGATTGTGTCAAGTTGGCCGAGGATCTGATCGACTCCGGCAAGGCAGCTGCCAAGCTGGAGGAATTTCGCAGATTGACCAACGAGGTGTAGACGATGATACTGGATATTCTTGCAGAGGCAGCGCTCCAGCGGGTGAAGCGCTGCCAGGCGTGCATCACATGCGAAGAAATGGAAAGGCGTGCCCGGGCTATTGAAGTTACTGGCGGTTTCCCTTTCGAAACAGCACTGGCGCGGCCGGGGATCAATTTCATCTGCGAAATAAAAAAGGCTTCTCCTTCCCAGGGGGTGATCGATCCCCAATACGACTATGTTGGGATAGCCAGGGAATATGAGCAAGCTGGAGCGGCGGCGATTTCGGTTCTGACCGAACCGGATTTCTTCCAGGGGAGCGACTCGCACCTGCAGGACATCAGCCTGGTGGTTGCTATCCCGCTGCTCCGCAAGGACTTTACAGTAGATGATTATCAGTTATACGAGGCCAAGGTTATTGGAGCCTCAGCAGTGCTTTTGATATGTGCCCTGCTGGACACCGCGACCATGCGAGACTACATTAAGATCTGCGACGAGTTGGGCTTGTCAGCCCTGGTAGAAGCTCATGATGCAGCCGAAATAGGAAGGGCTCTGGATGCCGGAGCCAGAATAATAGGGGTCAATAATCGAGACCTGAAGGATTTCACAGTATACCTGAACAACAGTGTTGAACTGCGCCAATTGGTTCCGGACGGGGTGATTTTTGTCGCCGAAAGCGGTATCAAAACGGCAGCAGATATAGCAGTTCTGCGGCAAAGCCGGGTGAACGCGGTGCTTATCGGAGAAGTCCTGATGCGCAGCCCGGATAAAGCACAAATGCTTTCTGAACTGAAAGGTGAGAGATCATGATCAGGATCAAGATTTGCGGCCTGACCAGGGAGGAAGACATAAACGCGGTAAACCGCTGCTTGCCGGAATACATCGGTTTCATATTTGCCGAGAGCCGACGCCAGGTGTCCCCTGCTCAGGCCAGACTTCTAAAAGCCAGTCTTGATAAGAGGATAAAGGTAGTGGGCGTATTCGTGAATGAAGGTATCGAAACCATAGCGGCTCTATATTATGCCGGCACTATAGATTTGGTCCAGCTCCACGGGGATGAGGGAGAAGATTTCCTCCGGGAGCTGAAACAAAGGGTGGACTGCCCGGTGATCAAAGCAGTACGGGTCAAAAACCCTGAGCAGGTACTGGCGGCACAGAGGTTGCCTTGTGACCTGTTGCTCCTCGATACTTACTCTGAAGCACAGTATGGTGGTGGCGGTTTGACCTTTGACCACAGCCTGGTTCCAGAAATTAACAAATCGTTCTTCCTGGCGGGAGGACTGGACCTGAATAATATCGAGCAGGCTATCAAGGATAGTCATCCCTGGGGTGTGGATATCAGCAGCGGGGTCGAAAGCGACGGAATCAAGGATGAAGACAAGATAAGAGCGATAATTGCAAGAGTAAGAAAACTCTGCAGCGGAAAGGACTGATCATTATGAAGAAAGGAAGATTTGGGATCCATGGCGGGCAATATATCCCCGAGACACTTATGAATGCAGTCATGGAACTGGAAAACGCATATGAAAAATTCCGCCAGGACAAGGAGTTCCAGCAGGAACTGGATCAGTTGCTGCGCGAATATGCCGGACGCCCCTCGCGTCTATATTATGCTGAAAAGATGACCCGCGACCTGGGCGGGGCCAAGATATTCCTGAAGAGGGAGGACTTGAATCATACTGGATCCCACAAGATCAATAATGTGTTGGGCCAGGCGCTGCTGGCCAAAAAGATGGGCAAGACCAGGTTGATCGCTGAGACCGGCGCCGGACAGCATGGGGTGGCGACAGCCACGGCTGCTGCCCTGATGGGTATGGAGTGTGAGATCTTCATGGGCAAGGAAGACACAGAGCGCCAGGTCCTGAATGTTTACCGGATGGAACTGCTGGGAGCCCAAGTCCATGTTGTGGAAAGCGGTACCCAGACCCTGAAGGATGCAGTTAGTGAGACCTTCCGGGAATGGGTCTCGCGCCTGGACGATACTTATTATGTGCTTGGCTCGGTTATGGGTCCACATCCCTATCCTACCATCGTGCGAGATTTTCAGAAGGTGATCGGTGAAGAGATAAAGGCCCAGTTGCAGGAAAAAGAAGGACAGCTTCCGGATGCAGTAATAGCATGCGTAGGCGGTGGGAGCAACGCTATGGGCGCTTTCTACGAGTTTATCAATGATCCTTCGGTGCAACTTATCGGTTGTGAAGCCGCAGGCTTGGGAATCGCAACTCCTCTGACCGCGGCCACCATTGCCACCGGCAGCCTGGGAGTATTTCACGGCATGAAATC
>CAZYGL010000157.1:0-4461 GCA_964647335.1 uncultured Syntrophomonas sp.
GGCTATGTATCCGGTTAAGGCTGGATCCTGAGATCCGTATTCACCTCCCAGATACCCCTTCATTTTGAGAGAATCCCAAATGCGACGGCACAACCGGAGCGCCTCCCTGATAACTGCCCGGTCAAGCCAGGGTCTGATTGAACTTGACCCCCTTTTACTCCTGGCTTTTGGGGGAGTTGGGACAGTTGGCTCGACAGGAGAAACGGATTTCTTACCGTTAAGGCTTTTGCCGGCCAGGCGCAGGGAAAATTCAGGGGGTGAAGCCCTTTCCTTACACCAGCTGCCAGCCAGGATCCCGCCAGCCCAACTCACATCTACCTGGCCCGACCAGCCTTCAGCGACACTGCCCTCACCGGCGAAATTTATGGGCAGGAAAAACAGAACCATCACCAAGAGCAACAACCCCAGCAAAACATAGACCACCCACATCAGATGCACACCCCCTGGAATGGATCGAGACGGCTGCGCTACAGGCCTCACGGCAAGGAAAAGTGCTGCTCCAAAGACTCCCTGGCTGACTGTGACCTTATCTATATTATGGCAGGTGCTGTTTTTGAAACCAAGGGGCAGGAGCAAATCCGCCGGAAAAAATGATGGCTGGGAAAAGGACAGGGCGAATTTGTGGATAGGAGGACCGGGTTAATATTATAATGAATGCATACGCGTGCACCGCTGGGCAGGAGTGGATCATATGCAAGAATCCGTCATAAAGGTCAAAAACCTGGTGAAAAATTACGGTCCGGTTAAAGCTGTGGACAACCTGGATTTCCAGGTATACCAGGCAGAATGCTTTGGCCTGTTGGGTCCAAATGGCGCAGGCAAAACCACCACTTTAAAAATTTTGTATGGCAAGGCCGAACCCAGCCTGCATCCGGAAACCCGGATCGACGTGTTCGGCTTCGATCCTATTCGGGATGAACTGGCTATCAAAGCCTTTTCCGGCATCGTACCACAGGAAGACGCCCTGGATAGCGAACTGCATGTTACCGATAATCTGCTGATATATGCTCGCTTCTATGGCCTCGATCTCAGGACCGCACGCACGCGGATAGCAGAACTCCTTGATTTCATGGAACTGCAGGAAAAAGCCCTGGTAAAGATCAAGGAACTCTCCGGCGGGATGCAGCGTAGATTGACTATTGCCCGGGCACTTTTGGGCAATCCCCGTCTCCTGATCCTGGACGAACCGACGACTGGCTTGGATCCCCAGGTACGCCACCTCATCTGGAACAAACTGCGGGAGTTGCAGAAAATGGGGGTCACCATTCTCCTGACCACCCATTATATGGAGGAAGCTTTCCAGATCTGCGACCGTATCATCATCATGGACCAGGGCCGCAAGATCCTGGAGGGTCCGCCGCACCAACTGCTGGCTGCCCACCTGGAAGCATTCGTCATGGAAGTCTACGGCCCCACCCGGGACCGGCTGTTGGACTCACCACTGCCAGAGAGATCAGGCATCCGGCAGGAGGCTTCCCAGGATACACTGCTCCTGTATAGCCAGGAAGCGGAGCGACTATCCCAACTGGCCGAGCGACTTGATAAGGGCGACTACTATATCCGCCAGGTCAATTTGGAGGATCTATTCCTGAAGGTGACGGGGAGGGGATTGAATGAACGGCAGTGACCAGTTTCCGATCCCTTCGTGGTGGAGCCGGATAAGAGCAGTATGGTATAGGCATACCCGGGTTTACACCTCAAATTTCTGGAGCAACGCCCTCCCTCCCTTCCTGGAGCCTTTAATATTCCTGGCTGGCTTGGGGATTGGCTTTGGTGCATATATACAAACCATGGGAACGGTTGACTATTTGTTGTTCCTGGCCAGCGGCATTATCGTTACCAGTTCCATGTACACAGCGGCATTCGAATGCAGTTATGGTACTTTCATCCGTTTGGAATTCGACAAAGTTTACGACGGCATGCTGGGGGCACCCCTCTCCACCACCGACCTTATCCTGGGAGAAATCCTTTTCGCCGCTACTAAAGGTGCTTTTTTCGCCCTGGCAGTCCTGATCGTCACTTGGGCGCTGGGCATAATCACCACACCCCTCAGCATCCTGGCAGTGCTGGCAGGTTTCCTGGGAGGCTTGATGTTCGCTACCCTGTCCATGTGGATCACTTCCTGGGTCAGGAATATAAACCACTTCAATTTCTATTTCACTGGCCTGTTATCGCCCATGTTCTTCTTTTCCGGGACCGTTTTCCCTCTGGAGAATCTGCCCCTCTCCGTGCAATGGGCAGCAGAAGCGGTTCCTCTCACCCACGTGGTACGGATTGCCCGTGCCTTTTGTATCCCAGAACAGCTGGGCTGGCATTTGCTAGTGGACTTGTTTTACTGCCTGATTTTGACTGTTATTACAGGCTGCCTTGCATTGAGGGGCTTGAGGAAGCGCATGATCGACTGATATGAAGGACAGGGGGGAACGGAGGGCAGATGAATTTTGCCCTTATCATCTACCCATGGGCATGCTGGTAATCGGACCGGGAATTATACTTGTTCATCAACCGGATCAGCTGCTCTGAACTGACTGGCTCGCTGATAAGGTATCCCTGGATTTCGTCGCAATTTTTCTCCCGCAGGTGCTGATACTGTTCCAGGGTATCTACTCCTTCGGCTATAACTTTGATCTTGAAGTTGTGGGCCATATTGATGATCGTTTCCACCAGAACCCGGTTATCGCCATTATTTTGGATATTCTTGACAAATCCCCGGTCGATCTTGAGGGTATCTACCGGCAATTGAGCCAGGTAGGCCAGGCAGGAGTAACCTGTCCCAAAATCGTCCAAAGCCACTGTGATGCCAATTTTCTTAAGGGCCAGCAGCTTGTGGATGACCGCTTTTTCGTTATACATGGCCACACCCTCGGTTATCTCCAGCTCCAAATAGTTGGGATCCAGCCCGGTCTCCTGCAGGATGCGGCTGACACTCTCCACCAGCCTCTCGTCATTGAATTGAACCGGTGAAATATTGACGGCGATTTTGGGTATGTCGAAGCCATCCTCCAGCCATTCCCGCATCTGACGGCAGGCTTTGTAGAGGACCCACTCCCCGATGGCAATTATGAGTCCGTTTTCTTCCGCAATAGGTATAAGTTCACTGGGGGTCACCTCTCCCAGGGTCAGGTTATTCCAGCGCAGCAGGGACTCGATCCCGGTTATCTCACCGGTCGAAACACTTATCTGGGGCTGGTAGAAAAGATGCAGTTCCTCATTCTGGATGGCAGCCCTTAACTCCTTGTCCAACGCTCCCCGTCGCAAAAAGATCTGGTTCATGTCTGCGGTGTAGATGACATATTTATTGCGGCCCAGTTCCTTGGCCTTGTACATGGCGATATCCGCATACTTGATCAGATTGTCGATGCTGTCTCCATGGCGGGGATAGAGGGCTACCCCGATACTGGCAGCAACATGCACCTCGATATCATTGATGACGAAGGAATCCTGGATGCCCTGCTGTACCGCCTCAATCAAACGCTTGGCTTCATCGACGGAGGTTATCTCGTTGAGGAGAACGGTAAACTCATCCCCGCCCTGGCGGGAAACAACATCGCTCTCTCTTATGCAGCGCGATATCTTGGCTCCGATGTCCCGGAGCAACATATCCCCGAATGAATGGCCCATGGTATCATTGATGAGTTTGAAACTGTCCAGATCGATGAACAGGATCGCCAGCATATGGTTCTTGAACCTGGCTAGGTTGATGGCCTGGGCCAACTTGTTTAAAAATAGTCGCCGGTTGGGAAGGTTCGTCAGGGCATCATAATAGGCCATATGCTGGATGTCGTCCAGCACGCTTTGCAGCTGGGCGTTCTTCTCTGCCAATTCTTCCGCCCGGCGGGCTGCCTGCCGCTCCAGGAGCCCGGTCTGGTCGCTGACACTGATCAGTAGAGCTCGGTGACGGTGGATGGAATATACCTGGGTCGCCACGATCATGATCAGCAGGCCAATTCCGACCAGGACCAGCACATCCACCTTGTCCAGCCGGTTCAATACCATGATGAATAAAAGAACCAGGAACGCAAAAGGCAGCAAGACACGCAGGTATTCCGAACTGCCCCTGGTTATCCTGTCACCCGCCCGGTCATCCTCGGCCATCCAGTCCACTGTGTTGAAATAGCGCATGGCGGCCGGGACCAAAAGCAGAAAAGAAAGAGCCCAGAGCGGTTCATTGAGGAATCCGCTGTAGTTGGGGTTATTGACGATTACGTAGAGGTAAACCGAACCGCCGCTGAGGAGAACCGTCAGGTGTATAATCAACCAGTTCGATACCGGATTCGGCAATACGGGTCGAGGTGAATAGATCAAGCCCAGAGCTGCCAATAGTATCCCCAGGTTGAGCAGGGGCATCAGCAGGAAAGTGAGCCGTACCAAACCACTGACTGAACCCATGCTCAGGGCCGGATAGATGACGAAATAGAGGTAGAGGGTGATTCCTACTATCATGGAAATGATCAATTCCAT
>CAZYGL010000158.1:0-4461 GCA_964647335.1 uncultured Syntrophomonas sp.
GATCACCGCTATGACCAAAGAAGCCTTGCCTTTAATAAGATATAGGACTCGTGACCTGACTACCCTGAACCGGGAGCCCTGCAAATGCGGACGTACCCATGTGCGTATGCAGAAGGTCCTGGGCCGGTCCGATGATATGGTGATCATCCGGGGAGTCAATGTCTTCCCGTCCATGGTGGAACATGTGCTGTTAAACATTCCCGGAGTCGAACCGCACTATGTGCTGGTAGTGGACCGCATCGACAATCTTGACCAGCTCGAGGTTCAGGTGGAGGTTTCGGAGAATATCTTCAGTGACGAGATCAGGAAGCTGGAGAGCCTGGGGCAAAGGATCTACAAGGAGCTTGAAAGCGCCCTGGGGGTAGCGGTCAAAGTGAGGCTGGTTGAGCCCAAAACTATTGCCCGCAGTGAAGGTAAAGCCCAAAGAGTGATCGACAAGAGAAAAATTTAAGGAGGGAATAATATGGCCAAACAAATTTCCGTCTTTTTAGAGAACAAATCGGGGCGTTTAGCTCATGTAACCCGGGTGCTGGGTGATGCCGGGATCAATATTCGGGCCCTTTCCATAGCCGACACTTCAGATTTCGGGATCCTCCGGCTCATAGTCAATGATCCGGTCAAGGCCCACAAAATATTGAAAGAAGCAGGATTCACGGTCAGCGAGACCGAAGTAATCGCTGTTCGCATGCCTGATTCTCCGGGAGGGTTGGCAGCGGTTTTGGATCAGATGTCGGAAGAAAACCTTAATATAGAGTATCTCTATGCTTTTTTGGGAATGAGCGGCGGAGATGCACTGGTTATTTTTAAGGTCGAGGACATCAAGAAGGCCAAAGTGGCCTTCAAGAAAAAAGGCATAAAATTCGTCGAAGAACAGGAGCTCTATCAGCTCTAAGGGGCACCTGTAGAGACCAGCCAGAGGCTCTGGGATGGCACGGGGCCAGGAGAAGATTTGGTAAAAGGGATGAATGCCGGACATGGATGGGATTATCTATGTTCACTGTGACACAGGGTAAAATTGTGGGTCGGCACTGCTTGTAGCCCCGGAGGTTATTGGCAAGGCCGACCCACCTTCTTCTTTTTAAGAGATGCCCAACTGGCTGGTGAATAATCAACCGGGAACATTGCTCAGAAACACTGTGATCCCTGTTATTGCCGCGATCTGGCCCCGGTAGCCTGAAAAGAAAGATAATATTTTCACAAAGAAGGTATATGCTTTTTGCGACGAGAATAAAAGTGGAGAGAAGTGGAGAGATGTGGAGTAAAAACCCACCCACTATTCCGGCGCAAGGAGCAAAGCCGATGTTTTTGGGAGAATATCAGCATTCCTTGGATTCCAAGGGAAGAATAATCATACCGGCCAAGCTGCGCGAGGAACTGGGGAACAGATTCATCGCTACCAAGGGTTTGGATAATTGTATATTTCTGTACCCAATTGAAGAATGGAAAGCAATTGAAGCCAAGGTTAAGGCCCTGCCATTTACCCGAGCTGATGTACGCTCTTTTACGCGTTTTTTCTTTTCTGGAGCATCCGAAATGGAGATCGATAAACAGGGACGGATAGTATTGCCCACGAACTTACGTGACTACGCTGGAATTGACAAGGATTTGGTCATTATTGGGGTTGGCGCCAATCGAGTCGAGATATGGGACAGTGCCCGGTGGGCAGAATATGTGCAGCAATCGGCCGCTTCTTACGAGAATATTGCTGAAAACATGGAGGGGCTGGGTTTTTAGGAGTGGAAGAATTTGCACCTACCGGTATTGTTGCAGGAAACAGTGGCATATCTGGTGACCGATCCCCATGGTATCTATGTTGATTGTACTCTGGGCGGGGGCGGGCACCTTAGATATCTGGCCCGGCAGCTGGCCGGTGATGCCAGGATAATAGGGATAGAAAAGGATCCAGAGGTTCTGGAACAGACCAGGTCAGAAATAGACGATGCCAGGATTGTCCTGGTACAGTCAGATTTTAGATATCTCAAGAGCGTATTACATAATTTGGGCATTGAAGAAGTCGATGGTATCATGATGGATCTGGGAGTCTCCTCGTTCCAGTTGGACCGAGCCGAAAGGGGATTCAGTTATCACCAGGATGCCCCCCTGGACATGCGGATGAACCAGGAACAGTTCCTGAGCGCCCGAGATATTGTCAATAATTTCAGCGAAGCGGAGATCAGAAATATTCTTTATCGCTTCGGGGAAGAGGATTATGCGGGGAGCATCAGCCGTGCTATCGTAAATTACCGCCAACGCAAAGAAATAGACTCCACTCTGGAGTTGGCCGAAATAATCAAGGGTGCCGTACCTGCCAGGTATCGCAGGGAGAAACACCCCGCCCGCAAGAGCTTTCAAGCATTGCGGATCGCCGTAAACCAGGAGCTGGAGGCTCTGCGAGAGGTTCTGCCCCAAGCGGTAGAGATGCTAAAACCAGGGGGCAGGTTATGCGTCATTAGTTTTCATTCCCTGGAGGACAGGATAGTCAAACAATTTTTCCAGGAAAAAGCCCAGGGTTGTGTGTGCCCGCCCAGTTTCCCCGTTTGTGTGTGCGGACACAAGCCCGAATTGCAGATCATCAGGCGCAAACCGATAACCGCCAGCGACAGCGAATGCGAAGCGAATCCGCGGTCTAGAAGCGCCAAACTCCGGGTTGCGGCCCGGGTATAAATTTTTACCAGGGAGGTTTGAAAAATATGGCCCAATCCAGCTGCGCCAGGGAATGGCAGTCCTATAGTTTGCCAGAATCGCCAATCCGTCAAACCAGGGTGAAAAAAACCGTAAAAAAGGTGAACCTTAAACGCAAACTATACATCAAGTGCGCTTTTTTGGGATTTGGCTATGCATTGCTCTTGGTCACCCTGTGCATTAAAAGTGCCACCCTGGGATACCAGATTGAAAAACTGGAAACTGATATTCAGAATTTGGAGACTGCCAATCATCGGCTGGATTATCAGATAGCGGCGAAAACTTCCCTCAATCGGGTAGAGTGGTTCGCAAGCAGCCAACTTGGAATGTATAAGCCGATCAGCAGTGAAAAGGCTGCCTCTTTGGCTATGGGGGTAGAATCCCAGCCGATTAAGTTAGCCAGCAGTAGCACCCAGCCGGAGACTTCTTTAAGCCAGAAATTAATAAATACTATGTACAGTTCCTGGTCACGCTTGGCCCAGAACAATTGACATAATATCTGCAGGGTGGAGATACCATAATACATAAAGAGGTGGTATACATATGCAAACTCCAGGTTTGCTCTTGAGAAAGCGTATTGGTGCGCTTTTTTTCGTGTTTACCGTCATATTCTGTCTGCTCGGGGGCCGGATATTCTGGGTCCAGTTCGTCAAAGGAGCTGAATTGGCAGATATGGCGGTCCAGAACCGGACCAGGGACGTGGCAGTTGAGGCCAAAAGAGGCGCAATATATGACCGTAATGGGCGTGAGTTGGCCATATCGATTTCAGTCGACTCGGTTTATGCTAATCCGGCTGAGGTTGCCAAAGCGCACAAAGAGGCAGAAAGCGCCCAAAAATTAGCGGCGGTGCTGGGCATGGATGAACAGAACCTGCTGAAAACACTCACTTCAGGGAGTTCTTATGAGTGGATCAAGAGGAAGATAACTCCTGAACAGGCCCTGCAAATCAAAGGGCTGAAACTCAAGGGTATCTATCTGACTCCGGAGTACCGGCGATTCTACCCGAAGGGAACCATGGCCAGTCATGTCCTGGGTATCGCTGGTACCGATAATGTGGGTTTGGAGGGTATAGACTATTATTATAATGATCTGGTAGGCGGCACCAGAGGGAGAATAATCATTGAACGGGATGCAGCGGGAAGGGATATTCCTGAAGCCACCCATAAATATATACCTCCGGTCAACGGCGGCAACCTGGTTTTGACCATAGACGAAACCATACAGCATTCAGTCGAGAGAGAACTGGATAAAATAGTGCAGGAGCAGCAGCCCAAAGGGGCGGCGGCTATTGTGATGGACCCCCACACGGGAGAAATCCTGGCCCTGGCATCCCGGCCTACCTTCGATCCCAACAACTATGACGCGACACCTGCCAGCAACCGCAGGAATTTCGCCATCAATGACGCATACGAACCGGGTTCGACCATGAAAACAATCACCGCAGCCATGGCCCTGGAGGAGAACATCGTCAACCGCAATACCTATTTCAATTGCACCGGATCGGTGCAGGTAGGGAAAAACACCATCAGTTGCTTGGATCACAAGGCTCATGGTGCCCAGACCTTTGCCCAGATCTTCGAGAACTCATGCAACGTGGGTTTTGTAAGAGTAGGTTTAGAGCTGGGCATGAACAAATATTACCAGTACCTCAGCGCCTTTGGTTTCGGCAAGCTGACAGGTATTGACCTGCCCGGCGAAGCGACGGGAATACTCGTTCCCAAACAGAGTGCCCGTCAGATAGATCTTGCCACAATGGCTTTCGGCCAAGCCAACGCTGTC
>CAZYGL010000159.1:0-4392 GCA_964647335.1 uncultured Syntrophomonas sp.
CACCGCGGCCAGGAGCTCCTTCTGTGGCAGTGGTGAACCCTGTTGCCAGGATATTACCAGTGGCATCCTTCAGTCGGTAGCTGACTGTGGCTTCAAAGACTCGCGCGCTTCCGGTGATTTTCAAAGGACTGGCAACCACCTGACCCGCTGCAGGAGCGGTTGCCCAGATCGCTGGTTCCCAAACGTTGCTGAGATCGCGGCTGAATGGCTGTTCATAGAGTCCTACATGTCCCCACCAGTCCATGCCTTTGTCGACTGAGCCATCCACGGTGAAGGATACCTTCTGGATGTTGGGCAGTTCGGTGAGGGTATTGACAATACTGGTTATACCCAGAGCTTCGCCGCTGGCCCCCACATTAGCCCTGAGCACTTCCGGCGAAAAGTCTACGGTAGCCAATCCCTGGTCGATTTTTATGCCCAGTATCCTGGTATCAGCAGGCAGCACCCGGTAAGCTCCGGAGCTCACCGGAGTACCTTTGATCAGTTCGTTTAGGGCTGTTAGGGCTAAATCACTGCTCTTGTCGAGTTTATGCACCTCCCTGACCAGGTAGAAGTCAGTGGGGGAGCTCTTAAGGTAATAGACTACAACATCAATTTTCTCCGGAACCGGCGGAGTGGGCTCGGGTTGGGGCGGAGTGACCTTAGTGCCGCAGCCGGCCAGAAATAGCATTACCAGGATCAAGACAACCAGTCCCGAAGCTTTTTTACGGTGTTTCATTTCGATTACCTCCAGTCTGATTTTACTTATTCCTTGAGAACCGCGTTCTGCATTACCAGCGACATGATATCATCCGGGCTTTCAGCTATATAGTCAGCACCAACTTCTTTAAGATGACCTGCTTCACGAAATCCCCAGGCCACACCGATTACTTTGATGCCAGCGTTGTGAGCGGTCAGGATGTCTGCGCCTGAGTCGCCGACATAAATCGTATCAGCCGGCTCTGCCGCCATCTCCTGCAATACATAGTTGACCGCAGCCGGATCTGGTTTGAGTGGGAACCGGTCATCCTTACCCTGCACCATATCGAAGGTATGGAGAGGGAACATGTCATTTACGACCAGCTGCAGCAAATCATCGGGTTTGTTGGACACTACTGCCAATTTTACGCCCAGAGCCCGCAAATCTTGCAGCAACTTCTGTATCCCGGCATAGACTCGGCTGTGGTCCTTGTAGTGCACCTGGTAATAGCGATTATAATCGGAAATTAGAACTGGGGCCAGTTCTGGCCGGTAGTTATCCCCCAGGGCCCGCTCCACCAATTTGGGCAATCCATCAGATACGAAAGCTCTGTATTCCTGAAAAGTTCGCTGAGGAAAGCCATGTTTTTGCAGGGCATAATTGGTGCTGTCAGCCAAATCCTGCAGAGTATCGATCAATGTTCCATCCAGGTCAAAAATGCACAACTTTATCAATGCCCACATGTCCTTTCCGCATCATCCCCAAACGTACTGATGCCATTGCTGGTCCATTTCAATTGTATCACTCTTGGCGAGCATTTGCATAAAAGGGCGAGATAACCGCGGTTGGTTCAGTATTGAGCCAGGCTCTGCTATAATGAAAAAAGATCAGGTTGGTAATTACGGAGGTGGAAATATGGCGGACAACTGCAGCAAGAATCGGGGCGGCTCTGTTTCTGACGGATTATACGGGCTCGGTTTCATCGGAGCGTTGGTCTATTATCTCCAGCAGGCTACCTCGCTTTGGACAGGCATCATCGGCATTTTCAAGGCATTGGTATGGCCGGCTTTTCTGGTTTATGAACTGTTAACCTATCTGAAAATGTGAATAAGAAAGGAATTTTTGTCATATGAAGTTTGTCACGTTTCTGGATGACGGTCAGGCCAGGGTGGGCGTGCTCTCCTCAGGCCGGGTGAGTCCGCTGGACAGGTTATTGGGAACATCAGTGGATTCAATGCTTGATCTTATCGACAGGTTCCAGCCCCAATGCCTTGCGGCCATAAATCAGCGCTTGATAGCCGGGAACAGCCCCAGCTATGAGTTGAGCGATATTAAATTATTGGCTCCTATCCCTTATCCCAGGCGCAATGTGTTTTGCCTGGGAAAGAATTATGCCGAACATGCCCAGGAAATAAAGATATCCCAGATAACCGATACGGCCATACCCGCCCATCCTATCTATTTTACCAAGGTGGCATCTCCGGCTATTGGCCACGGTGATATGATCCTGGTATCGAAACGGATAACCGCGGAGGTCGACTATGAGGTGGAACTGGCAGTTGTTATCGGCAAGGAGGGTGTCGACATCCCTGTAGAGGAGGCGGAGAAATACATATTCGGCTACACAATCGGTAATGACATCTCGGCTCGCAATCTGCAAGCTGAGCGCAAACAATGGTTCAAAGGCAAAAGCCTGGACAGTTTTTGCCCGCTGGGACCTGTATTGCTGCATAAAAGCGCGCTGCCGTTGCCGGCAGAATTGTCAATTCAGTGCCGTGTCAATGGCGAACTGAGACAGGACTCCAATACCCGCAACCTGATATTCGATATCCCCAACATTATAAGTGATCTTTCCCAGGGGATGACATTAAAACCCGGTGACATAATTCTTACTGGAACCCCCAGCGGGGTAGGGATGGGATATGACCCCCCTCGTTACCTGAAGGATGGGGATAAGGTGGAATGTTATATTGAAAACATCGGGGTATTAAGCAACCGGATCAAGATCATACCGTAAGAAAACCCGGGCATAAATATCAGGAGCCGCGGATAAAATCCGCGGCTCCTGGTCTATTCTTATCCAGGTCAGGATTATTCTGCCGGCGGGGAGGGCGGAGAAGCCGGGGGAGGAGGAACGGGTACGACCGGCGGGACTGTCGCTGCGATTTCTGCATTCGGTACCTCGGTGTAGCCAGGCCTTTGCCGGTAAATCGTGAGCACTATAATACCCAGGGCAAAACACGCCACAATCAGCGAAACAAAAAATCCAGCGACGGGCAGTTTGCTCAGTATAACGATTGCTGCGTAGACGATCAGGAAGGCCGCTAATAGGGAAGTTTTAGCTCCGCCCTTGACTGATTTGGTCATTGCCCTGGCCAATGCATCACTGGCGATGACCTTCGAGAGCATCAGGCCAATGATGAAACAGAACATCAGGATCATTGCCAAAGGAATGCCGATGACGGTGATCATCAGCAGGATGACTCCTAAGGGAACCAGCAGCAGGGTTACTACACCCCAACCGAAGGAGCCCAAGGGTGCTTCCCGGGCAGTTTGCCCCAGGCGGGGCAAGAATCTGGGCACCAGCCACAAGGCTATTCCCCAGACCAGTAAACCTGCGGCCAGGGACCAGAGCGTACCCATTAGGTCGAATTTTTTATCGGTCGTCCTGGGAATGACTGGAGTGCCTTGACCGGGTTGGACCCGCGGTTCCAGTCGGTTGATAATGCCAATTTTAGCTCCGGGTTCAACCTTAGCCTCATTGACGGAATTGTAATTTATTTGTCCGCCTACGGTTGCCGAAGAACCAATACTGAAATTCTGAACGTCCCATAGCCTTACATCGCCACCCACCGGACTATTCAGGGTGAATTGATTGCCTCCGCCCAGGACTTGTCCAACAACCGGACCATTGACCTGGACTGTATTACCAAAGGTCATTAAGTCTCGTTTAACCAGTCCGTTTTGCCCGGTGGAAATTGTGTTCGCCGCAGCTGTTACGCTGCCTTCTACTGGACCGTTGATCGCGATGGTATTTGCAGCAACGCGGATGTCACCTTGTACCGGGCCGTTGATTTGCAGGGTATTGGATGCACCGATAACGTCGCCGGTGACCACGCCATTGATGGTGATAGACTGACCGGCGCAAAACACATCACCATCCACATCTGCGCTGACGGTCAGAGTGGTCCCACTGACAAAAAGCGGGCCTTTGATTTTGGTTCCAGAGACGCTGACTGTTTCACCACTTCTGAAGTCCACTGCCAAAGCCGGTGCTATCAACACCAGGGCAAGGAATGCCGTTAGCAGACTAACAGCCAAGTGCCTATTTCTCTTCTTCATTTCTCAACCCCCCATTTCCCAGTTTTACTTTGAGGTTCGTTTGCAGTCCCTTCTCTAACTTGATTATAATGCAAAAAATTCGGATTGAGGAGAAATCATACCCGGAAAGGGTAAATTATGGTTGGCTTCCGCCAAGCATAAGGATTGTTTTATACAAGTATTGATTGTGGAAGGAGGGAGAGCAAATGCTTGGGTGGCTGCAGTACCTTTTCATCATAAACATTATGGCTCTGCTGGTTTATGGTTGGGATAAATGGCAGTCCGGAAGGGGAGGTTACCGGATTTCGGAGGCAACACTAATAGGTATGGCAGCCCTGGGAGGCACGGTTGGAGCTATGACAGCCATGTATGCATTTCGGCACAAGACCCGG
>CAZYGL010000160.1:0-2342 GCA_964647335.1 uncultured Syntrophomonas sp.
GCAAGGCTATCTCGTCTTGGACTTCTTTTTCCAGCTCGTTGCTGCGGTTTGAGAATTTACCCACTACTCCTATTTTGGTGATAGCGCGGGTTTCAATCCGTTCCAAAGCGGTTTCAAGCTCGGGTTTGGCCAAAGACTCCGTCTTCCGCCCCCGGAAATCAATACTCCCGCCCAGGAAGAATGTATCCGGAAATAGCCGGTACGTGTCGAGGGGCAAACCAGGGCCCGGCATCAGCACCAAGGCGGTAGGGTCCCCGCTGTCGGTGGCCAGCAAATTGGTGACCCGGGTGGTGCTCAGCACGATACGCCGGATCGATTCCGCATGGGTGTGGGTCAATAGACTGTCCAGGACCTGCAGCAGGGTGGATTTGAGGTCCTGATTGTCGGTGGGCTGTTTTACTGCAGCTATTATCGCCCGGCCATCGAACAGGACCCCGTCAGTGAAAGTTCCGCCGACATCAATTCCGATTAGCATCTGATCACGCCCCCTCAGTTGTAAATCATCTTAACTCTTTCCAACGATAAATAAGCAGAAGTGCATCTCTGGGAGTCAACTCGTCCACATTAAGCTTTTCCAATTCCTCCAATACCTGGTTGCTGTCCTCCTTAAAAAGACTGATCTGTTCCCATGACGTCTGAGGAGTTGGTCTTTGTTCATTTTCGAGCCCCTCCAGGATCGCATATGCCCTGTTGATTACCTTGAGCGGGATGCCTGCCAGTTTGGCCACATGGATACCATAACTTTTGTCAGCCTTGCCGGGCAGGACCTTCTTCAGGAATGCCACTGTATCTCCCGTTTCCAGGACCGAAACCGACAGGTTGAAAATCCCCGGGTGCTTTTGGGCCAATTGGGTCAGTTCATGATAGTGGGTGGCAAATAGTGTCTTGGCCTTCAAGTTTTCATGTATATATTCGCTGGCTGCTTGAGCAATGCTCAAGCCATCGTAAGTACTTGTTCCCCTGCCGACTTCATCGAGTATAACCAGGCTGTCCTGGGTAGCATGATCTATGATCTTGGCCAATTCCAGCATCTCCACCATAAAAGTGCTCTGGCCTCCGCTCAGGTCATCTGCAGCCCCGACCCTGGTGAATATCCTGTCCACCAGGCTGATCCTGGCATAATCAGCAGGAACAAAACTCCCTATTTGAGCCAAGATTACCAATAATGCGGCCTGCCTCATATAGGTGCTTTTGCCGCCCATATTGGGGCCGGTGATGATGGCGAAACGGGACCCCTCATTGTCCAGGGCCAGGTCATTGGGTACGAAACGCGACTCCCGCAAGAACTTTTCTACCACCGGGTGGCGACCAGCCTTTACCTCAATTCTACCATCCTTGCCCAATTGGGGGCGAACATAGTTGTTGAGGTGAGCAGCCTGGGCCAAGCCCGCCAGAACATCCAGCCTGGCGATCATCCGACCGCTGGTCTTGATCCTACCCACATGCTCCTGCAATTTCTGGCGCAATTCCAGAAAACATTCGTACTCCAGAGCGAACAGCCTGTCACGGGCACCCAGGATTTTTTCCTCGTAATTTTTCAATTCCTCGGTGATAAAACGTTCGGCATTGACCAGGGTCTGTTTTCGTACATAATCCAGTGGTACGGCATGGCGATTGGCATTGCCCACCTCTATGTAATAGCCGAAAACCCTGTTGTATCCGACTTTCAAGGTTCGGATTCCGGTTTTTTCTTTTTCGTGATTTTCGAATTCCAGCAGCCAGTTCTTACCCTCGCTGGTCAGTGACCTCAATTCATCTATCTCCGCATTGTAACCCGCCTTGATGATCCCCCCTTCTTTTATCGTCAGGGGGGCCTCTTCATCCATTGCCTTTTCCAGGAGAGAGTGTACCTCAGGCAGGGCTTCGAAGTCACCCAAGTTCTGGAGCAGGCTGCTCTGGGCTTGTTTGGCCAAAATCTGCAAAGCTGGTAAGACCTGCAAGGTGTGTTTCAAGGTCAGGAGATCCCGGGGGGTTGCCTGTCCGCTGCCGGTTTTGCCGGCCAGGCGCTCCAGGTCATATATTTTATCCAGGATTTCCCGGATCTCATGGCGCCATGTAGCACGCTCCAACAGTTCCTGCACCGCATCTTGACGGGCTTCGATCTTTTCCAGGTCTCGCAGGGGCTGTTCCAGCCACTGCCTGATAGCCCTTTTCCCCATAGCAGTGCGGCATTGGTCGATTATCCCCAGCAGAGAACCTTCCTTTTTCGCTTCCCTCAGGGAAGCTGTCAGCTCCAGGTTGCGACGGGTGGCTGCATCCAGTTCCATGAAGCTTGAATTCTTGTATACCTCCAGGCTGCGGATGTGGCTCAGGGTTTGCTTTTGATTGACGGTAACGAATTT
>CAZYGL010000160.1:2442-4390 GCA_964647335.1 uncultured Syntrophomonas sp.
CGCTGCAATTCGCTGTCCAACTCATCCAACCTGTCGGGGCCTGACATCTCGGTCATCATAAAATCACCGGTGGATATGTCGATAAAAGCCAGGCCCACCCTCTTATTCTCCTCGTATACAGCTGCCAGGTAATTGTTTTTGCCTTCCTGCAACATCAGCTCGTCCAGAATGGTGCCCGGGGTGATCACCCGGGTGACTTCCCTTTTCACAATTCCAGCTGCCTGTTTGGGGTTTTCCACCTGATCGCAGATGGCTACCTTGTACCCTTTGCCGATAAGTTTGGCTATATAATTGCTGGCGGCATGGTGCGGAACCCCGCACATGGGAATTTTGCCTACTCCGCCGTCGCGGGCAGTGAGTACGATATCCAGTTCCCGGGCCGCGGTCTGTGCATCTTCAAAGAACATCTCATAGAAATCGCCCAGGCGAAACATAAGTATAGCATCCTGCTGCTGGGATTTGATCCCTAAATATTGTTCGATCATTGGCGTGTAGCCTGCCAAATTCAGTGCCTCCTCGGATTATGGTTGGGGATTGCGCGTCTGCGGTTCCGGTTCAGCTCAGGGACAAGCAGATAATTAAAGAAAGACTTAGTTAAGCTAAGCCTTTCCATAAATTACTTATCGACTTGCTCTCCAAAACCCTTTTCCCACAGGTCACATACTGCATCCGCCTTGGCAGGAACTGCAGTCCGAACTGCACGATCCCCCGTTTATTGCCTGGTTGATGGCGAAGTATACTCCCTCCATCAGATTGTTGAAGTTTTGTTGCACCTGGATTAGCTCGCTCACCAGCGGATTACCGGTCAGTTCATTCTGCAGGCTTTCCAGGTGGGTGATTTCTGCCGGCAAGATGTCCAAGCCGTCCCTGCGTTTGTTGTCCATTTGCTGCATGGTATCCTGGTAATTCATGATCAGGCCGGATGCCCCGGCATCAGAGCTCACCCGGTCCTGCATATCCCGCAAAATGCCCATTTCCTTTGATCCTGCAATAGCTGCACCAAGTTCGAATGCCATAGTCAGTATCTGTTCTTTCTCCATGTTCTTTGCCTCCTACTTTAATTCATTTTTGGTTCATCTTCCGCTGCTTCTCCGAACAGGGAAAAAGTCTTGCCTTTGGTTATCCTGATCTTCAGCAGCTTGCCAGCCCAGTCCGGGGAACCCTCAAATATCACGATGCGATTGTTGCGGGTGCGCCCGGTCATCCGCCGGCCGTCGGTTTTGCTCGGTCCTTCCACCATTATTTCTTCGATTTTACCCTCTAAGCCGCGGTTGATCTCGGCTGCGATAGAGTACTGCATCTGGTTTAACCGCAGTAAGCGCTCCTTTTTGGTCCTAAGCTCTATTTGGTCCGATAAATTGGCTGCCTTGGTGCCAGTCCGGGTAGAGTACAAAAAGGTGAAGGCAGAATCGAACCTGACCTTTTCCACCATCTCCAGCGTTTTCTCGAAATCGGCCTCCGTCTCGCCCGGGAATCCGACGATCAGGTCGCTGCTGATAGCCACGCCCGGTATCCTGTCCCTCATTTTAGCCACCAGTTCCAGGTAATGCTCGCGGCTATAATGGCGGTTCATTCTTTTGAGCACCTCATTGCTGCCAGCTTGGAGGGGCACATGGATGTGCTCGCACAAGTGGCGCCCTCCAGCGATGGTGTCGATCAGCTTGTCAGACATATCCTTGGGATGGGATGTGGTAAATCGTATGCGCTCCAGGCCAGGTATACTGTCGGCCATTTGCAGCAAATCAGCGAAATCGCATGCTTCTGGCAATCCTTTACCGAAGGAATTGACGTTTTGGCCCAGAAGAGTAACCTCCTTGAAGCCGTCAGCTGCCAATGCCTGCAGTTCAGCCATGATGTCCTGGGGGCGGCGACTCCTTTCCCTCCCCCGGGTGTAAGGCACGATACAATAACTGCAGTAATTGTTGCAACCGTACATTATATTCACAAA
>CAZYGL010000161.1:0-4344 GCA_964647335.1 uncultured Syntrophomonas sp.
TTCTGATGTCCATGTTTACTGGCAAAATCCCTGCCGATTTCCACCATGGCTACCATGTGGAAGGCGAAGAACCCTAGACAAGGCAAGCTTCACAAAAACAGAGCCCGATCAAGGAGGCAAATCGTTGAAAAAGGTAATGGTTGTAGGAATAGGAAATTTATTAATGCACGATGATGGCGTGGGCGTACATGCCATCCGGGCTCTGGAGGAACTGGATTTCCCGGACGATGTAGAACTGGTTGACGGAGGAACACATAGTTACGACCTGATTGAGGAATTCAGCCGGGCTGAGAATCTCATCATAGTGGATGCCATGCACACCGGGGGAGAACCGGGGACGATCTACCGGGCTCCCCTGGAGGAGCTTGGATTGGAACCCACTGAAAACATCACCTCACTCCACGAAATGCATTTCGTGGAAGCTATGGAGATGGCCAAGATGCTGGGTTACAATCCCCCCACTATTGTATTTGGCATTGAACCGGCGGAAGTGGGACTGAGTATGGATTTGAGTCCCCAGGTAGCCGAAAAATTGCCGCGTTTGGTAGAACTTATCCAGGCGGAGATCAACAGGATACTGGCCGAGTAAGTAATTTGCTGCCAAACGAGAGTCGAAGTAGTATAAATAGTAATAAGTGAGAGAAAGATGGAACCAGGCATAATCGGTTACCAGATCAGGATCAAAGGAATTGTTCAAGGGGTCGGCTTCAGGCCCCACGTCTATCGCCTGGCACAGGAGTTCAACCTGAACGGATGGGTCTTGAACTCCTCTGCCGGGGTTTTTATTGAGGTGGAAGGGGAGCCTGGCCAGGTCCAGGCTTTTGCCCTCCGCCTGATAGAAGCGCCCCCTCCCCTGGCTTTGATCCGCAGTTGTGAGACTGTCCAGATAGAATACCAGGGGTTTGAGGGCTTCGAGATCAGGGAGAGCGAAAACCAGGATGAAATGGTAGCCATGGTGTCGCCGGACATCGCTATCTGTCCGGACTGCCGGCAGGAAGTTACTGATCGGCACGATCGTCGTTATGGCTACCCTTTTATCAACTGTACCAATTGCGGGCCTCGTTTTACCATTATAAAGGATCTGCCTTATGATCGGGCCATGACAACCATGGCGGACTTCCCCATGTGCCCCCAGTGCCAAGCGGAGTATGAGGATCCTCTGCACCGCCGTTTCCATGCCCAGCCTAATGCCTGCCCGGTTTGCGGGCCCCAGACGGTATTGCTGGACCGGGGAGGTAAAGTGGTCCAGTTGAATCCAGCCGAACTTTTGAAAAAAGGCGCTATCATAGCTGTAAAGGGTTTGGGCGCTTTTCACCTGGCGGTGGATGTCACAAATGCAGAGGCCGTGTTCAAGCTGCGCCAGCGGAAACGCCGGGATGCCAAGGCCTTTGCAGTAATGGCCAGAGATATACAAGCGGCGGCAAAATATTGCTATATCAGTGAATTGGAAAGGACGTGGCTGACCTCTCCCCAGGCACCCATTGTGGTAATGCAAAAAAAGGAAGGGACTTCTTTGTCTGAGCCTGCCATCCATCCTGGATTGAGTACTTTGGGAGTGATGTTGCCTTACACCCCGCTGCATTTTCTGCTTTTCGACGCCGATTTGGATGTGCTCATAATGACCAGCGCGAATGTAAGCGATGAACCGCTTATAACCGACAATCAGGATGCCTTGAATAATTTAGGCACCCTAGCTGACTACTTCTTACTGCATAACCGGGACATCTATAATCCCTGTGATGATTCGGTGATGACCATCACTCCTTTAAACACCCCCCAGTTTTTTCGCCGTGCCCGCGGTCTGGTCCCCCGGGGGATTCCCCTGCCGGTTCAGGCTGCCCCAGTACTGGCACTGGGAGGAGAGATGAAAAATACTTTCTGTATGACCAGGCAGGGTGAGGCCTTTTTGAGCCAGCATTGGGGGGATCTGAACCATTACCAGAATTATGTGAAATTCCAGCAGGGCATTGAGCGTTTTGCGCGCATGCTGGCGGTAGAGCCTCGGATCATCGCCCACGACCTTCACCCCAACTACCAGACTACCCGCTGGGCCAAACAGCAGGACCTGCCCCGGGTGGAGATACAGCACCACTACGCCCATCTGGCAGCCGTGATGGCTGAATGTGGACTGGAAGAAGAGGTTTTAGGACTGGTATGCGACGGGACCGGGTGGGGAACCGATGGTGCAGTATGGGGTTGTGAGGTGCTGCGCGGGGATCTAAGTCAATACCAGCGTCTGGCCCACCTGCAATACCGGGATCTGCCCGGCGGGGACATTACCGCTCGCAAGCCCTATCGCATGGCGTGGGTATATTTGTTGGCAGCCCTTGATGAGGTGGGGGCGTGCAACGCGGCCCATCTGCTGCCAAGCTTGGGTCAAGAAGAAATGGGCCTGCTGCTGCAGCGTTGGCACAAAGGCATACCTGAAATAAAGACCTCCTCCTGCGGCAGATTATTTGATGCGGTAGCCGCTTTACTGGGGATATGTGAAGTCAACAACTACGAAGGTCAGGCTGCCATGCAACTGGAAGCCTGCGCCGATCGTCATGAGACAGGGCATTACGGTTTTGAGGTTGTCCGAGGCGACTCATGCATAGAAATGGATGTCTTGCCGATGCTAAGGGAGATTGTGGGAGATATCGACCGGGGAGTGGAAAGTGGAGTTATCGCCCAAAAATTCCACTTGACCTTGGCTGAGCTTTTCCTGCAAACCCTTTGTCGGTTGCGGGACGGAACCGGCCTGAACCGGGTGGTCCTAAGCGGAGGAGTCTTCCACAATCAGATTTTGCTGTTACAATTAGTGAAACGATTGGAGGCTCATGGTTTTATGGTCTTTCAGCACCAGCTGGTTCCCCCAGGTGATGGGGGAATTGCCCTGGGGCAGGCATTAATAGCAAGCGAGGTGATAGCCTGATGTGTCTGGGAGTTCCCGGAAAAGTACTGCAAAAGATGGATAATGGATTGGCCAGGGTAGATGTGCATGGTAACCAGGTGGATATCAGCATCCGACTGACCCCGGAAGTGGAACCCGGTCAATTTGTTCTGATCCATGCCGGATTTGCCATGGAGGTAATCGATGAGGAGATCGCGGCTGAAACAATTTCATATATGGAGGAGCTAGGCTGGTATGAGTGAGAACCGGGATTATTTGCAGCAGCTGTTGCACGAGATCTGCAGTGAGACCAGCCCAGTAGCGCTGATGGAAGTCTGCGGCACTCACACCATGGCCATTGCTAAAAGCGGTATCCGCAACCTGGCTCCAGCCAACCTGAAACTGCTTTCCGGGCCGGGATGCCCGGTATGTGTCACCGCCCAGGGCGATATCGATGCCTTGATAGAATTGGTGAGGCAGCCCAATATCACCCTGGCGACTTTTGGCGATATGATCAGGGTGCCCGGGACCGAAAGCTCTTTACAGGAGGAGCGCAGCAAGGGAGCTGACATCAGGGTGGTCTACTCGCCCCTGGATGCCTTGACCCTGGCCAAAAGCATGCCGGAGCGGGAAATCGTGTTCCTGGGGATAGGATTCGAGACCACTGCCCCAACTGTGGGTATTACGATTGAGGAAGCCCGGGCAGCCAATCTAAAAAATTTTTCAGTCCTTTCTTTCCATAAGGTTGTACCTCCTGCCCTGGAGGCCCTGTTCTCCGATCCGGACATTATGGTGGACGGCTTGATCTGTCCAGGCCATGTATCAGCTGTGATCGGTTCCCAACCGTATCAAGTATTGGCCGACAAATACCGCAAACCCTGTGTGGTGACGGGCTTTGAAACCCAGGATGTCCTGGAGGGGATCGTGATGTTGTTGCGGCAGATCCATAAGGGCGAAGCCAGGGTCGAGATACAGTATCGCCGCATCGTGAAAGCAGAAGGAAATCCCCTGGCCAAGGCCACCATAGAAAGGGTATTCAGACCCGTGGGGGCGCGCTGGCGAGGCCTGGGACCTATCCCGGGCAGCGGGCTGGAACTGGCGCCAGATTATGCTGACATGGACGCACGCAAAAAATTCAATATGCGCGAAATTGAGGATATCCCTATCAAGGGCTGTGCTTGCGGAGAGGTCTTGGCAGGCAAGATCACTCCCCATGAATGCGCCCTGTTCGGCAAGGGTTGCACACCGATGAAGCCTATCGGACCATGCATGGTATCCCAGGAAGGTGCTTGTGCAGCCTATTACCGCTTTACACCGGTCAAATAAGAGGGAGCGATGAAATGAAAGTCGACATAGTTATGATGGCTCATGGCAGCGGCGGGATGATGAGCCAGCAGTTAATTGAGCAGGTATTCAAACAGAGTTGGGGCAATCCCCATCTTGAGCTTATGCTGGATGGAGCTTTGCTGGAT
>CAZYGL010000162.1:0-4328 GCA_964647335.1 uncultured Syntrophomonas sp.
AAATACCCTCGCCACAAGTGGCATGACTTTTTCACAAGCCAGTATCTTTGACCTGGGTCATTCTGCGCCTTAATATTAAGTTGAGGATAACTCTGTCGGTAATACGGGCAAGTGGGGGAGTGCACATGGAAAAACGTAACATCTGGACAGGTACGGAACCAGGACAGTGGGGCAATATTCTGCGGCGGGTCGGTTCCGTGCTCTCTTTCTTGGTTGTAACCGGCCTGCTTTTATTCGGTGCTGCTGGAACGATCACCTGGGTTTTCGCCTGGTTATATCTATTTGTTTCGTTAGTGATCATCGGGACCAACTCGGTTTTGCTGCCGCCAGAGGTAATTGAGGAAAGGGGCCGTAAGAAAGAGAATACAGAGCCGTGGGACCGGATTATAAGCAGCCTGATAATCATTCCCTGGCTGGCAATATATGTGGCATCCGGACTTGATTTCCGCTGGCAGTGGACACCCCAGTTGGCTGTAGTTTGGCATCTGTTGGGTCTGATCCTGTATGTATTGGGTAATGCACTTGTTGTCTGGGCCATTTCTTTCAACCGCTTCTTCTCAACAGCGGTAAGGATGCAGTTTGAGCGAGGCCACACCGTATGCAGTGCCGGACCATACAGATACCTGCGTCATCCCGGTTACCTGGGGATGATAACCTATATCATGGCCTCGCCATTGTTTCTGGGCTCATTATGGGCCATGCTCCCTGCAGTGATTACGGCGATTTTGTTCATTATCCGCACCAGACTGGAAGACCAGACCCTGATCCAAAAACTCCCTAGGTATGAACAATATGCAGCCCGCACCAGGTACCGCTTGTTCCCTGGAGTCTGGTAGTCTTTTCGCAACTCCTCCGGGTGAGCCAAGCAGAGATTCATGAATCTCGATTAGGTTTTAAATTTTCTTAGAATATTTCGAATTCTGCCTCAGGAAACCAGATTGCCGAAGTGGAAAGACTTAAAAACACAAGTGTTTTTAGTTAAACTATTAATGACATAAATTCCTTGAAATGAGTAAGCTAGACAACCATCTGTTTTTTCCGGGGAATAAACATAAGGAGTTGGTGGCATGTCAGAAGAGATATTTGATGCCATTGTGGTCGGCGGGGGGATCGCCGGCACTGTAACCGCCTACCTTTTGGCCAAGGAAGGCCTGGAAGTGTTGCTGATCGAGCGGGGCAACTACACCGGGGCCAAGAATATGACCGGAGGGAGGATTTACTCCCACAGCCTGGAAAAAATCATGCCCGGTTTCGCTTCTGAAGCTCCGGTGGAGAGGAAGATAACCCGGGAGAAAGTCATCATGATGACAGAAGACGGAGCAGCCGGATTGGAATTCTCTTCAGGACGCCTGGGCGAGACGGGCAAGGATTCCTATTCAGTGCTCCGGGGCCCTTTCGATCAATGGCTGGGAGAGAAGGCTGAAGCGGCAGGAGCCAACATAATTGCCGGTATATGCGTTGAGAATCTAATCGTCAAGGATGGCAAGGTATGCGGAGTGGTTGCCGGCGAAGATGAGATCATGGCTAAGGTGGTCATCCTGGCTGATGGCATCAACAGCCTCCTGGCTCAGAAGATAGGTTTACGGGGCGAGTTCAAATCCCACCACATGGGGGTAGGGGTCAAGGAATTGATCGAATTGCCCCGCAATGTCATAGAAGACCGATTTAACTGCGCAGCCGGTGAAGGCACGGCCTGCATGTTCGCCGGCAGTGTATCCGACGGCAGGGTAGGGGGAGGCTTCCTCTACACCAACCGGGACAGCATTTCCCTGGGAGTCGTATGCACCATGAGCGATCTGGTCAAAGGCCAGAAATCCCTGCCCCAGATGATGGAGGACTTCAAGAACCATCCAGCCGTAGCCCCCTGGATCAAAGGCGGGAAACTGATTGAATATTCTGGGCATATGGTCCCCGAGGGCGGACTGGAAATGATACCCAAGGTGGCCGGCCACGGGGTTTTGGTGGTAGGTGACGGAGCTGGTTTATGCATAAACCTTGGCTATGCCATCCGCGGTATGGATTTCGCGGTGGCTTCCGCCGACTGTGCAGCCAGGGCAGTCATAGCTGCCAGCCAAAACGGGGACTTCAGTGAAGCATCCCTGCAGAGCTACAAAAAATCACTGGAAGAGAGCTTCGTCTTACAGGATATGAAACTATACCGCAAATTCCCGCACTTCCTGGAGACGACCCCCCGGATGTTCAAGGATTATCCTCAAATGGCCATCGATATGTTGACGGAAATGTTCGTAATGGATGGCAAACCGTCCAAACCCCTGCTGAAAAAAATGATGCCCCATATCAGTAAGGTTGGCCTGTGGACATTGTTCAAAGATGGATGGAAGGGGATGAAATCGATATGAGCGAGACCGGGAAAGTGAACGTGGACGCCAAACTGGCGGTAGACAAGTTCTTTGTGGATGAAGAGAACGCCCACATCATCCTGAAGACAGATGGGATGGATATGGCTGAGTTTCATAAATTGGAGCTGGCCTGCCCGGCTGGACTGTATAAGGTGGATGCCAAGGGAAGCATTAAATTCGATTATGCAGGTTGCCTGGAGTGCGGCACATGCCGTATCCTTTGCGGGGCCACCATCTTGGAGAAATGGGAATTCCCGCGGGGAACCTTCGGGATCGAATACCGGTATGGCTAAAATGACTCACGCAAGCCAGCCTGAGGTGGAAAACAAAGGTATAAGTCAGGAAATATTCGAGTTTATTGTCAGCATTCAAGACAACTCTCCCATATTTCAGACCCTGGGCTTCAAGTTTACATATCTGGGGGAAGGACAGGCAGGAATAATCATGCACCCCGCCCGGGATTATACATCTTATGCGGGTCGGGTGAATGGGGGACTGCTGGCAGCTCTGGCTGACAATGTAATGGGCATGGCTTGTATAACCCTGGGCAACAATGTGCGCACAGTAGATTTGGGAGTACACTATTTTGCCCCGGTTTTCGAAGAAGCCCTGCTCACCGCCCAGGGCCATGTGATCAATGCTGGGAATAGACTGATCGTCGCTGAAGCCCGGATGTTCAACAGTGAGGGAAAACTTGCAGCCAAAAGCACCGGCACCTATTTTAGGACCGAAAAAATTCCCTTCGGGATGCCGGCTGAAAGTGTTTTTGGATATGACAAAGCTTGACCAGCTGATTGGATTGCTAAGGGATTGTGAAAAATTTGCCAAGCAAATCAACCGACTACATGTAATTCGACCCAATTATCAGTCAAAATGGTAACGTATGTATTGTTACAGAGCCAACCGAATTATCAACTATCCTCCTTTTAACATAAGCCCCGCTTCAGAGGCGGGGAACTTTTTTGTAGTGAATAGTAAAGGAGAGCCAGAGATCGAAAGGTGGAGAATCCATGTTGTTCAAAGTTATGGTGGTTGCCAAGACAGGCGCGGTAACCAAGCATATGAGCCCCTCCGGGAGCCTGGTGACAAGAAATACTCAAATCCCTCCGGGGACCATTCTTGAAGTATATGGTTATGCCAACAGTGAAGAAACCAGGTTCGTTGTCTGGAATGATAACATGTCCGCCTCGTTTTTTACAGTTTCCATCGCCGATTGCAGACCGGCTTATTAAATGGGAAAAATCTTCCGGTAGGCTTGCTTATTGGAAACTACATTGGTTATAATAAAGCTTACAACGTATACATTTATAGAATCCTCAACTGAATAGAACCACGGAGAACTCTTGATAATGGCAAACTCGCCGAAAGGCGGGGACGCAAAGCCACGGGTCTAAGACCAAAAGGTTATGACAGCCGGGTTGCCTGGAGCAGATTCTGTTTATCTAACCTGCTGGGCAACATGTCGGAGCGGGTTTTTTGTTTGGAGTAATAAGCCAGCCGAGAAAAACCTGAACCGGCAAGGATCAATCACCTCGTCGTAAGGATGTTGATGTACAGGAGAGGGAAGAGAGGAGTGGGTTCGATGACTTTCAGGAAGTGGTACGAAGAAGTAAAAGATCGGTCTTTTGCAGATTTGACACCCCGGGAAAAGAATTCTTTGGAGAGTGAATTTTTGGACTACCTGAAAAGGCATGTCCAGAGTGATCCTGCAGCCGCATTCTACCAGCAGGTTGCCGGGCCGCATAGCCCTTCGGTTGCCTAGACGCAGGCTGGCAGCCGGGAATAAAGACATAGTTGCAGACGCAAAATCACCAGGGATGGGTCGCCTTGATTCGGTCCGCCCTGGGCGGCCAACAGCTGAAGGAGCGGGTGCTATGCTGAGCAGGACCATTGGGGAGATCAAGGTGGGCGATTTAGCCGGTATTACCAAAGTAGTGACCGAATACGATGGTTACGGAGCCTGTGGTG
>CAZYGL010000163.1:0-4314 GCA_964647335.1 uncultured Syntrophomonas sp.
GCAGACCAGAATTTGCTTTCATAGGCCCCGAGGGTAAGATACCTTCGGTCAGCGGTCTCGTAGATATTGTAATAGGCGTAGGCCCCAGTAACCTGGCTGTCATTATACCTGGGCGCCTGTCCCGTATCCAGATACTGCCCGGCGAAAAGACAGTGGAGCGGCAACAATCCATCAGTGATGGATACGTCAAGGTACTGGCCGCTGCCGTTGCGCTCCCTGCCGACCAGTGCGGTCAGGATCGCATTGGCGGCCCACAAGGCGCCCCCCACTGCTCCGCCCAATGGCACCCTGGGTATTGAAGCAGGCCCATTGAGGGGGCGCAATGCCTCCAGCACTCCGCTAATCCCGATGTGGTTGATGTCGTGGCTGCCCATGTCCCGGTATGGACCATCCTGCCCGAATCCGGAAATGGAGCAATAAATTATCTGCGGATTTATTTTCTTTATGTCTTCATAGCCTATGCCCAGGCGGTCCACGACCCCGGGGCGGAATTGTTCCAGAATAATGTCGTGATTCCTGGCCAGCTCCCTGAATATGGCCTTACCCTGCTCATTGCCCAGATTCAAAGTCATGCTCCGCTTATTGCGGTTCAGCATCATATAGGCAGCACCCTCATCTCTGACAAACGGCCCTACTTTGCGGAAAGGGTCGATCTGATCAGGGGGCTCCACTTTCAGAACCTCAGCCCCCATGTCAGCCAGTATCATGGAACAGAAAGGACCCGGCAGAAGACGCGATAGGTCCAGGATCCTGATTCCCTGCAGCGGCATACTCATTATTCCCTGTCTCCTTCCATCCAGAAATGCTCTGTCCCCAATGTATCAGCTATCCCCTGTGGATGCAATCTCAGGTACAGGCCAGGGCAATAAGAAAAGCATCCCCGCAATTCAATGAGGCAGATGCTCCCCTGTCATTATTATGCGCCGCTTATGCCTTGTTGGGCAGCCAGACAGTGAAAGTCGCACCTTTCCCATCATCACTGCTCACCTCGATAGTGCCGCCGTGGGCCTCGACAATCGACCTGGTGATCGCCAGTCCCAAGCCGGCGCCCCCGTCTTTGCGGGCCCTGGCGCTGTCGCTGCGGTAAAAACGGTCGAATACGAAGGGCAGGTGCTCCTGGCTAATCCCCGGGCCATTGTCCTTGACCGCCAGTTCCACTCCTCCATCCCGCCTGCTGGCCGTTATCTCTATCCTGCCCGAAACGGGATCGGTATGCTGGACCGCATTATGGAACAGGTTCAAAATAACCTGCTTCATCTGATCAGCATCGAATTTGCACCTGAGGTCCGGTTCGGAGCTAAGGATCAATTCCCTTCCGGCCGCCAGGATTCTGAGCTGGGGCTCCATATTGTTCAGGACCGTCTCCAGCTGTCCCATCTCCATTTTGTGGACCGGAATCCTGTCCATTTTGCTGAGCATGAGCAGGTCATGGACCAGCTTATTCAAGCGCTGGGACTCGCTGTGCATGCTCTTCAGGGCCTTGTCCAGCTGTTCAGGCTGGTTCATCGCCCCCCGCAGAAGTACCTCGAGAAATCCATGTATGGAAGTCAGGGGGGTGCGGAGTTCATGGGCTGCATCGGCAATAAAGCGGCGCATCTTTTCCTGCAGGGATTTTTCGGCTGCGAAGGAATCCTCCAGCCTCTCCAGCATGCCATTGAATGACTCGGCCAGCTGGTCGATTTCCATCTGCCCCTGGTCGGTTGGCAGGCGCTTGTCAAGGTTGCCGGCATCGATCTGGGCGGCGGTGTCGATCATGTTGGAAAGAGGCACCAGAGTCCGCTTGAGCACCGGTGAAAATACCAGCATGCCGATCAGGAGGGCTGCCATGGCTATGAAGAAGAAAGCCAGCAATTGGCCGAACAGCAAATCCTTCAGGGGTTCGGTGGGGGTGCTGATCTGCACCACACCCAGGGCTGCTCCGGTTTCAGTTCCCACCGGCTGGATCAGCACCATCTGCTCACCGGCACCCTGGTCGACCAGCAGGTAGTCCAGGTCCGGGCCGCGCTCCATGGTTTGATCAAGGACCCGGGCATAGACCTCGGTCGAAAGGCGGGGCGGGACATTGTCCCTGCGCCCCGAGGCGACCACGAAATACCTGCCCTGCAGGTCAATAAAGGCCACACTGGCGCCAGGCACGAAAATGGGCGGCGGTCCGTCATCCCTGCTGGAGGGAGTCAGTGTGGATGTGTCCCAGGTGGAGGCCGGCAGGCTCATGACCTGGCTGAACAGGCTGGTGGCCTTGTTGCGGTATATGATGTTCTGCATGGTAACATACTGCAGGCTGCCGATGATGATCAAGACCGCGGTCAAGATCACCAGAGAGCGGGCCAGCAGCTGAAAACGCAAGGAATCACTCCTCATGGCAGGTCCACTCTGTAGCCGGAACCGCGCAGGGTGCGGATCAGCTGGTGGTCTTTGTCTCCCAGTTTGTCCCGCAGGGAGCGGATATACACTTCGACGATGTTCTCCTCCCCGCCGAAATCATAGCCCCAGACCTTGTCTAAGATGATTTTCTTGCTCAGGACCAGGCCGTGGTTTGAAACCATGTACTTGAGCAGCTCGTACTCGGTAGGCGACAGCTCGATCACCCTGCCCTCATACTTGATCTCCTTGCGGCGGTCATCTATCTGGAAGGGGCCCACCACCACTTCCCCGAACAAGTGGGGGAACTGATTTCGGATCCGGGCATAGATCCGGGCCAGGAGTTCATCGAAACTGAAGGGCTTGACCATGTAGTCGTCAGCCCCCAGGGTGAGCCCTTTGACCCGGTCGTCTACCTCGTCCCGGGCGGTCAGCATGATGATAGCCACGTTCTCGATTTTCTTCAGCATGCGGCACACTTCGAAACCATCCATCCCCGGCATCATCACATCCAGGATGACCACCTGGGGCTGGAATTGTTTCATCATGGTGATGGCAGTGAGCCCATCCGCTGCACAGCGCACCTCGAACCCCTCATTCTGTAGCCCCAGTTCCAGAAACTGCAGGATATTCGGTTCATCATCCACCAGCAATATCTTGATCCCTTTTAGTTGCTGCATAGTCCTTCCCTACCCCCTGATCGGCATATTTATGGTCAACTGTTGAATACTCTCAAAACATCACTTTCTATTCAAAACGCAAGGCATCGATGGGATTCAGGTTGGCCGCCTTGCGGGCCGGGTAAAATCCGAAGAAAACACCTATGATGACTGCAAATCCCAGGGCCACGGCGATGAGCCAGGGAGTCACTTTTATGGTCAGATCAGCCACCGCGCTGAGTATGGAGGCTGTGCCCCAACCGAACAGCAGGCCGATGAATCCGCCGATCCCGCACAGGAGCAGGGATTCGATCAGGAACTGGGTGAGAATCGCCCGGGTGGTAGCCCCGATGGCCATGCGGATGCCTATCTCCCTGGTCCGCTCGGTCACCGAAACCAGCATGATGTTCATGATCCCGATCCCCCCAACCAGCAGCGATACCCCGGCTATGCCCCCCAGCAGGAAGGTCAGCATCTTGGTGGTGTCTTCCAGGGTGGACAGGATCTCGGTCATGTCCCGGATGTTGAAATCGTCGTCGGCCGTGTCCGCCAGGCGGTGGCGCTGGCGCAGCAGGGTGGTTATATATTCCTTGAGGGGGGTCAGGGCCTCCGGGCTCTGGGCCTGGACATTGATGGACCTGATGCTGGCCGAACCCAGCAGGCGCTGCTGGGCGGAGCTCAGGGGTATGTAGACTATATCGTCCTGGTCTGATCCCATGGTGCTGCCCTTTTCCTCCAGCACCCCGATAACATTGAAGCTGAGTCCGTTGATCTTGATGGTCTGGCCCACCGCATTCCCTGCAGAGCCAAACAGGTTCTCCACCACCGTTGTTCCAAGCACCGCCACCCGGCTGGTGGAATCATAGTCCGCCTGGGTGAAAAAATCACCCTCCACTGTGGGCCAGTTCTTTATGAGCTGCAATTCCGGGGAAGTTCCGTCAACGGTGGTGGTCCAGGTGGCGCTGCCGGCAGCCACCGTGGCCCCATTGATGCTGGACTCCGGGGCTACATACTGCACCAGGGGCAATTCGCGGATGGCTTCCACATCCCCGTTGGTGAGCCGGGCGGTGTTGACACTGCCCCTGACCGGCCCGAAACCGCCGGCCGCGGTTATGGTCAGCAGATTGGAGCCCATGCTGGATATCCGCGAGGTTATCCCGCTGGTGGTGCCCTGGCCCAGTGACACCATCACAATGACTGCCGCCACCCCGATTATAACCCCCAGGGCGGTCAGGAAGGAACGCATTTTGTTGACCAGCAGACTCTGCCAGGCCATCTTCAGGCTGGATAGTAT
>CAZYGL010000164.1:0-4283 GCA_964647335.1 uncultured Syntrophomonas sp.
TCTCCACTGCCTGGCTATCCAGACCTATTATGGCTGCCATGGCCCCTTTGCCCAGCGGCACGGCCTGCTGCATCAGTTTAGCCCGCTTAATAACCAAGGGCAGGGCTTGTTCCATGGTCAAAACACCTGCGGCAACCAGGGCCGTATATTCACCCAAACTCAGTCCGCTCACCAGCTCCGCCGACAGCCCATGCTCGCGGGCCACCGCCAGGCATGCCAGGCTGGTGACCAGGATCGCTGGTTGGGCAAACTGAGTCTGATCCAGTTTTTCCTGGGGCCCTTCAAAACACAGCGAACTCAACTCATAGCCACAGATTTCGTCTGCGGTTTCGTAAACCTGCTGGGCAGCAGGGAAGCTTTGAGCCAGTTCTTTTCCCATCCCCGCATACTGGGATCCTTGTCCAGGAAATACAAAGGCCAGTCTCAACACGGCATACCTCCCAGTTTATGTAATATTTCTATGGCTTCGGCCATAATCTCATGAATGATTTCGGCTGCCGGTTGTATTTTTTTGACCAGACCGGAAATTTGTCCTGCCATAATGCTGCCCTGTTCCATGTCCCCTTGCACCACAGCCAGGGGGTAACGGCCAGTTCCGAGTCTCATCAGGGTCTCTTGGTCAGCCCCGCTATTCTCTGCTTTCAAATATTCCCTAGTGAAGGCATTCTGTATAGCTCTAACCGGATGGCCGGTGGTTGATCCGCAAATTACCGTACCACGGTCCCGGGTCTTGATGACCTTTTCCTGATAGGCTGTATGAACATTGGCTTCTTCGGAGCAAATGAAGCGGGTCCCCAACTGGGCTCCCTTTGCTCCCAGGGCAAACGCTGCTGCCACCCCGCGTCCATCAGCTATTCCCCCGGCAGCTATCACTGGGATGCTGACCTCGTCCACTACCATTGGCACTATGCACATAGTGGTCATTTCCCCAACATGCCCGCCTGATTCCATCCCTTCAACAACCAGTGCATCAGCACCCAGCCTTTCAAGCCGCTTGGCCAGAGCAACCGCCGCAACCACCGGTACCACTTTGATCCCGGCTTCTTTGAAAGTAGCCATGAAAGGTCCAGGATTCCCCGCACCGGTTGTGACCACTGGGATCTTCTCCCTCAGGACCACTTCCAGGTTTTCCTGCAGATAAGGCGATGTCAGGACCAGGTTGACGGCAAAATTTTTATCCGTAATTTCCCGGGCAATCCTAATTTCCTCCTGCAGCCAGCTGGCTGGAGAATTGCCACTGCCGATAGTACCCATTCCGCCGGCTTCCGAAACAGCTGCAGCCAATCGTCCACCGGCAATATAGGCCATGGCACCCTGGATTATCGGGTAATCAATTCCAAAAATATCGCAAATGCTGGTGTGTACGCGCATCTAATCCCTCCCCCACCGCAGAACTGCTCCGCCATAGGTCAAGCCGGTGCCAAAGGCCACCATCAATATATTAGCTCCGCTCTTCAAGGGATATTTCTCCCGATATTGAGCCAGAGCCACCGGGATTGAACCAGCAGAAATATTTCCGCAGTGATCCAGGTTAATAGCTACCTTTTCAGGAGGCAGCTTCATCCGCCGCATGGCACTTTGGATGATCCTTAAATTAGCCTGGTGCGGTACAAACAGATCGATATCATCATAGGTCAGACCAGCTTTTTCCAGCAACTCCTGGCTGACCTCGGCCACTATCTTGGTTGCAAACTTGAATATCTCGTTTCCATTCATCCTGAGGTAATGCAGACGCTTTTCGACGGTTTCATGAGTGGCCGGCAGGGCTGAACCTCCAGCCGGCATATAGAGGAGCGGTCCCCCTGTTCCGTCAGCCCCTATTTTGGTGCTGAGTATCCCGCAATTTCCTTCAGATTTGCCAAATACCATTGCTCCGGCCCCGTCCCCGAATAGGATACAGGTATTGCGGTCGGTGTAGTCTATGACACTGGAAACTACATCGCAACCGACCACCAATATGTAATTATACTCGGGAGAAAGCAGGAATTTCTCCGCAACCGTCATGGCATAGACGAAGCCGGTACAACCTGCAGCCAGATCAAATGCAGCCGCATTCTTGGCACCCAGCAAGGCCTGCAATATGCATGCGGTCGAGGGGAAGGGCATGTCCGGGGAAGCAGTTGCCACTATGATCAGGTCCAGTTGCAGCGGATCTATCTGGGCATCCTCGAGGGCCCTGCGCGCTGCTTCCACAGAAAGGTCGGAATTCTTTTCGCCAGGACTTACGATGTGGCGTTCCCGGATTCCTGTCCTTTCGACTATCCATTGGTCAGATGTATCAACCATTTTTTCTAACTCTTGATTGGTAAGGATTCTTTCTGGCAGGTAGTAACCGAGTCCCAGAGCTTGTGTTCGCATAGACATGATTACCTTTCTGTAAATTTGTCGGTTTATTCGACAGAATGCAGTCCTTTTGTCGATTAGTTGAGTTTGTTGAATGCTTGGGATAAGTTTATACAGTGTATTCTATATTGTCAACAAAACCGCAATTGTACACATAAATCATACTTTTTTGTGGTATAATTCATTCGTTAAAATAGCATAACGCGAACGAGTAGACAAGAGCATTAGAAAGATCCATGATGATTCAGGCTGGATGAGCAAATAGTCTAAGTACGGCTGTCGCTGGGCTTGACTCAATCAGGCTCATTAGGCAGATTGTGAGGAGATTGAAATGGAAATCAATATCAAACATCTTAAACCTTTAAAGATCGGTGATTTGACCGCTCGGATCCCCATCGTTCAGGGCGGAATGGGGGTAGGCATCTCCCTTTCCGGATTGGCAGCGGCTGTGGCCAACGAAGGTGGCGTGGGGGTCATAGCGGCGGCTGGCATGGGTCTCTTGGAACCGGACGGATTCACCAATTACCTGGAAGCCAGTAAGAGGAGACTGCGCCAGGAAATTCAGAAGGCGCGCCAGCTTAGCCAGGGTATACTGGGTGTCAATATCATGGTGGCGCTTTCCAATTACGCAGATATGGTCACCACCTCCCTGGAAGAAGGAATAGACATCATCTTTTCTGGAGCCGGCCTGCCCCTCAATCTGCCCCAATTCTTAAAAGAAAATCATCGCACCAAATTAGTGCCCATTGTCTCTTCCGGCCGTGCAGCTGCCTTGATAGCTAAGCGATGGCTGGAAAGATACAATTATTTGCCGGATGCTTTTGTGGTTGAAGGCCCTAAAGCTGGAGGACACCTGGGCTTTCGCCCCCAGGATATTGACAATCCAAAGTACGCCTTGGAGAATCTGGTTCCTGAGGTTGTAGCCGATCTCAAACCCTTTGAGGAAAAAAGCAACAGGTCCATCCCTGTTATTGCTGCAGGTGGCGTCTTCAGCGGTGCCGATATATTCAAGTTCATCTCCTTGGGTGCTGCCGGAGTGCAGATGGCAACTCGTTTTGTTACCACCCATGAATGTGATGCATCCGTCAAATTCAAGGAGGCCTATGTAGCTTCTTCACCCGAGGATACGGTCATCATCAAGAGCCCGGTTGGTATGCCAGGTCGGGCCTTACGCAATGAATTCATCGCCGATGTGGAAAGCGGCAAAAAAAAGCCATTTAAATGCCCTTATCACTGCATTTCTACCTGTGAGCTGGAGAAAAGTCCATATTGCATAGCCGTAGCCCTGATGAATGCTCAAAAGGGTAATCTGCGCCACGCTCTGGAATTCGCCGGCTCGAATGCATATCGCTGTAAGGAGATAATTTCAGTGAAGGAATTGATGGCCACCCTGGTAGCCGAGTATGAACAAGCTGCCGAACAGGCTCTAACATAGTCATAAATCCAGACTTACTTCTGCTGTTCGAATTAGCCGCACGAAATATAACCGGCGACTTAGCGGTCGCCGGTTTTTCAGCCCAATTTCAGGAATTGCCCTGGTACTTAAATAATTTCCGTTACTTCAATTTCGCGTGCAATATTCCTGCCCAGGGCTACTGTAGCATTGCCCACCCTCAGCACCACCGGGCCCCGGAAGGGGTGGCGTGACACCACTTCCACTTCTGCTCCCGTTATTATTCCCAAATCGTATAATTTACGGATCCTCTGGTGCCCGCTGTCTATCTTCGCCACCCGTACTTTCTTGCCGGGCTCCACGTTAACCATAACCATTTTCATCCCTCCTAAAACGGCAAGATCTGATTCAGGACCATTCCAACCAAACATGAAGTAGCCAAGCCCAGCGCCAGGATCTTGGCCAGGCTTTTAGCTCCCAATTCCCTTACAGTCATTACCATCATGGGCAGACAAGGCAGCGACAAGGCGATCATGCTGATAGCAAT
>CAZYGL010000165.1:0-4275 GCA_964647335.1 uncultured Syntrophomonas sp.
TTCTATGACGGTTATCTTGCAGGTAGCGGTAGGGCGATACTGCCAGAAGAAATAGGCCCTGCCGTCTCCGCTGTTGTAATTGGTGAAATTTTTTATGGTAATACTGAGTGGATTGCTGGGAGAGTAGTCATAGTTGGTCAGGGCTACCAATATGCCCACATTGCCGCAGTTCCTGGTGACCAGGTTCTCGATCAGGATATTCCGCAGAAGCTCATCGCCATAATTCGGCTCCAGGTCTATGCCCGACTCTGGGCTGCTGCCGCCGATGTTGCTTATCTCGCCACCGCTGATGGTCAAGTTCCGGGCACTTATCACGCTTATACCCTGTCGGCTGCAATTGTCGATAATGAAGTCTTGGATGTTTATATCCCCCGAGTAATTCTGGCTGTCATTCCAACCGGCGCCGACATATATCCCGTCCCCCCGTACAGCGGAAATGCCCACCCCGGATATGGTGACGCGATTGCTGCCCAGGATGGCGATCCCTTTATTGTCGGCTCCCAAACCCCAGCTAGAGCCCCGGTCTCCCACTATATGGCCGCCGGTCACACGGACATTGTTCACGCTATGGATCATGAGCACGGCGGTGAAATTCGGTGAAGATGATGAGGCAGTCACATAAGCATGGTCGCTCAGGCTGAGTTCGGTGTTGCTCTTAAGTTTCACTTGAGTCAGGGGATCTATCATGTAGGTCCCATTGGGAACATATACTGTGCCTCCACCGGCGGCATAGGCTGCATCGATGGCCTTCTGGAAAGCGGAGGTGTCGTCATTATAGCCGTCGCCCTGGGCGCCGAAATCACGGACATTAAATTCCGTTCCGGTGGGATTCTCATAGGGATTCAGGGTTTTATAGATGATAGAGCTGGCTTCCGCCCGGGTAATGGAGTTCTGGGGGCGGAAATTCCCATCCGGGTAGCCTTTTATACTGCCTGCTTCCACCATGGCCAAAACCGAGTCCCGGCACCAGGCCGATATCTTGGAGGCATCTTTAAAGGTCAGCCCTCCGTAGCCGGCTGTATCCAGGTCCATAGCATGGGCTACCATATAGGCGGCTTCTTCCCGGTTGATGAGTTGGTTGGGGCCTAGCAGATCGTTGCTGTAGTCGGGCAGGTAACCACCGGCTATAGCCCGGGCCACCTCCGGGTAATACCAATTACCAGGTCTCACATCATCATAGAATACAGCCGATGTACCGCTGATCTTAAAAGCCCGGTTGACGATGGTTATGAATTCGGCCCGGGTAATATTGCTGTTGGGTCGGAAGGTGCCGTCAGGGTAACCTGAGATAATCCCATTGTTGACCAGATAACGGATCTGGGGGCCAGCCCAGCTGCCGGAGATGTCTGCCAAGGTAGGGGCAGCGGTGGCCTCCGGTTTTCCTACTGATACGGTGCCGATCATAAACAAAACAATGGCTATTACTGACATGAGCAAACCAATGCGCTTCAATTATATTCCTCCCCCGAAAAATTGTTTGACGTATGAATCGACCTGGTTTAGTATTCTCCGCATCAGCCTATTTTTCCTACCATGGATGACATAATGCTGACAGGTGAATAGAAAAAGGGAGGCTTGCGCCTCCCTTTGCTGAAAATCGGGTTTTGTTGTTACCAGGTGCGTAGGCCATTCTGTTGGGAACTACTGTATAACGTGCCATCCCACTTCACCCAGCGGGAAGCAGAGTAGGTGGCAAACTCCAGGCAGTTGTTGCTATTGATGGAATAGCTGCTGGTCCTCAAGGCTGCGTTGTCATGCACTTGGTTATTCAGCAGATTTATACTTACAGGGTGATAAGGATTGCTTCTGTCCCAGTAGTCGGAAACCATGATACCGAATATATTGCAATGATGAATGTTGTTGCCCTCTACGACGATGCTCTCTCCCACCCAGTTCTTGCCTGAGGAAGCGTTGGCTTCGAATTTCATGCCGGCACCGGTACTGGTTGTTTTGCTGTTCAGGCCGATATAGCTGATCTCATTGTTCCTGTAGGTTGCGCTTCTCTGGCTGATCATGGATATGCCATTCCTGCCGCAATGATGGATATAACAGCCTTCTACCAGGACCCGGTTAGGAGCTCCGTCAGAAGTCGTGGCACAACCGAGGTACATCCCATCACATTGGAAATATCTTATTTCTACATCTTTGATGGTTATTTGTGAAGGGGATTCCCACATCATGATACCCATCTGATAATTTTCTGATGCACCGGCAGTCTGAGCAGGACCTTCCAAGATGCCACCCAAAATTTGAACATTCGTTACTCCGTTTCCGATAGTTATCATGTTTTTGCCGGAGACTACTGAGTGGTCGAATAGGGTTGCCCCATACATGCTCAAGGTGACATTGTTCTTCATGGCTATCCCCGTAGAGAGACTTATCTTATACGTTCCAGCGGGCACATAAACGGTTCCGCCTCCGCTGTTGGAGGCTGCGGTAATAGCGGAGTTGAACGCGGCCGCATCATTGGTGACTCCATCACCCTTGGCCCCGTAATCCTTGACATTATACCCGTTTAAAATGGTGATAACGGTTTTAGCCGGTACGGCCACTGTTACCGCCTGCGTAACGGATGCACTGTTCTTGGTCAGCTTGAAGGTTACCATGCCGGTTACTGCGCTGCTGCCATAGGTAATGGCACCGCTGCTGCTGACCTGGGCATTGGCTGAGCTGCTGACACTTACCGTCACGCCTGAAACGGCTTTGTTGACTATGGCCTGGGCCATGGTTAATGCGCTGGTGTCAGTTCCCTCCACCGGTTTCAGGGTGCCAGCCGATACCAGAGCGGCCTGGGCGGCCTTGACTACATCGGTATCGGTCACTGCAGACACGTGGGCCGGTACGGCCACTGTTACCGCCTGCGTAACGGATGCACTGTTCTTGGTCAGCTTGAAGGTTACCATGCCGGTTACTGCGCTGCTGCCATAGGTAATGGCACCGCTGCTGCTGACCTGGGCATTGGCTGAGCTGCTGACACTTACCGTCACGCCTGAAACGGCTTTGTTGACTATGGCCTGGGCCATGGTTAATGCGCTGGTGTCAGTTCCCTCCACCGGTTTCAGGGTGCCAGCCGATACCAGGGCGGCCTGGGCGGACTTGACTACATCGGTATCGGTCACTGTGTAAACGTGGGCCGGTACGGCCACTGTTACCGCCTGCCACAGGACCGCGCTGTTTTTCTCCACCCTAAAAGTCAGGACCCCGGTCACGGCCGTACTGCTATAGGTTATGACCCCGGTCGAACTAACCTGGGCATTGGCTGAATTGGATACGCTCACAGTCACTCCGTCAACCGCTTTGTCAGCAATAGCCTGGGCTATATCGACAACGCTAGTGTCGACTCCTTCCACAGGCCTCATGGTGCCCGAATTAATCAAGGCGTACTTGGCTATATAAATGGCATCGGTATCACTAACTGCGTTTACATGAGCCGGCACCGCTACCGTCACCGCCTGAGTCGCGGATGTAATGTTCTTGACCAGCTTAAACGTTACCCCGCCAGTAACTGCGCTGCTGCCATAGGTGATGACACCGCTGGAGCTCACCTGGGCGTTGTCTGATCTCGAGACACTGACTATCACCCCATCCACCGCATCGTCAACTATGTCCTGAGCCATATCTACCACACAGGCATCAGTACCTTCCACCGGTTTCAGGATTCCTGAATCCATCAGGGCCTCCTGGGCTGCAGTTACCGCTTCCTGGTCCGTGTCAGCCTCAGGTGCAGCTGGTACTTCCACCCAGATCTGAGCTGAATCGGCTGCGGCATTCTTGGTCAAGGTACAGGTGACCGAACCTGATCCGGCCTCGTCGCCATAGGAAATCAACCCGTTCGAAGATACCTGGGGATTGCTCGATCCGGTCACCCTGACGATCACATCGGAGGCTACCTGATTCACTATTTTCTGAGCCATGTTCGCCACATTTGTGTCACTGCCCTGCTCCGGCTCCAGGGTGCCGGCTGCTTGCAAGGCTGTTTTGGCTGCAGCCACCCTATCCGCATCGGATATCGTGTTATATCTGACCGGTTTGCTTTTTCTTGGGGCCGCATACAGGTCGGCTCCGATGTTGGCCAGGAAAAAGGCCAGCAGTGTAATCAGGGTAATACCGAGTATCCTTGTCTTGTGTCTTCTGCCCATCGATTCTTGTCCTCCTTTTGCCAGTGCTGGTCGTGTTGGTGCATTTGAGCCGGGCCTACTTCGTCTTCGCACAGCCAGGGACCTGGTTTCTGAACTCATAAAAAAGTCCCTGTTACGCCGTGGCGAAACAGGGACT
>CAZYGL010000166.1:0-2183 GCA_964647335.1 uncultured Syntrophomonas sp.
GTTGGAGGGGCCCAGTAATGAAGATCGTCGATTTCGCCGTAAAGCGGCCGGTGACCATGACAATATTGACCGCGGTGATCCTGATCCTGGGGGGGTTCACCTTTACGCGAATGGTGGTCGACCTATATCCGGAGATGTCATTCCCTGCTGCTGTGGTCATGGCCACTTACGGGGGGGCTGGCCCGGAAGAAGTTGAATCCCGGGTCACCGAGGTGCTGGAAGGAGCCGTCAACACTGTGGGCGGGGTACAGGAAGTCTATTCCATATCCAGTTCCGGTTCCTCTTTGGTGGTAGTAAGTTTTGACTGGGGCACGGATATGGACAACGCCATAATCGATATCCGCGAAAAGATAGGGGTAGTGGAAAACTATTTGCCCGAAAGTGTCGATAAGCCAATGGTTTTGAAGATGGATCCCAATATGATGCCTATCATCCAGATCGGGATCAGCGGCGGGGAGGAGCTCTCCTTGTCCCAGCTGCAATCGGTAGCGGAAGACAAGATCAAACCCCGCCTGGAGCGCATCCCGGAAGTGGCTTCGGTAACCATAACCGGAGGCTTGGAGCGTGAAGTCAAAGTAGAGGTGGACCCGGTCAAACTACAGAATTACGGATTGACCCTGGGTCAGATCAACCAGGTCCTGATGGCGGAGAATTTCAATTCTTCCAGCGGTCAGGTGGATGATGGCCCGCGCCAGTATTACATTCGTTCTCTGCAGCAGTTCGAAAGCCTTGATGATATCAAAGAAGTAGCGGTGACTACCAGCAGCGGTAATACCGTTCTGCTCAGGGACATCGCCACTATCGTTGACGGATACAAGGACGATACCCAGATCACCCGTGTCAACCAGGGCAGCGCAGTTGGGGTCCACATTATGAAACAGAGTGGTGCCAACACGGTGGCGGCTTGCCAGGCGGTCAAGGACGAGCTCAAGCAGCTGCAGTCGGAACTGGATGTGGGTCTTGATGTACAGGTCGTCATGGACCAATCGGTATATATCGAACAATCCCTGGCCTCGACCCAGACTACCATCTGGGAAGGTGCACTCCTGGCAGTACTGGTCTTGTTCCTATTTCTGCGCAACCTGCGCAGCACTTTCATCGTTTTCACCGCCATCCCCCTTTCCATAATCGCTACCTTTATAATCATGTATTTTAACGGGGATACTCTGAACCTCATAACCCTGGGGGGTTTGGCCCTGGGTGTCGGCCGGATGGTGGATGACTCCATAGTGGTATTCGAAAATATCTATCGCCACCGCAGTTTGGGGATGCCTGCCCTGGACGCGGCCCTGACCGGGGCTTCAGAGGTGGGCAGCGCTGTTATGGCAGCCACCCTGACACTCATCGCAGTATTTCTGCCTATCATGTTCGTGGAGGGGCTGGCCAAGGTTATGTTCAAACCCATGGCCCTGACCGTATCCTTTGCAATCTTCTGTTCTTTGATTGTTTCTTTGACCATAGTGCCCCTGTTGTCCTCGCGGATACTAACAGATGATTCGATGGCCAAGAGGGACAGCGGGACTGGTCGTATAGCCCACGCTGCCCAAAAATTCGGGCACTGGATAGACAACCTGGGCGAGGTTTACACCAAAATAGTAGCCTGGGCCCTGGGGCATCGCAAGACGGTGAGCATCATCACAACAATTTTGCTGGTGGCATCAGTTGCTGCCAGCCCCTTGGTGGGGGCGGAATTCATGCCGGCCATGGATTCAGGGGACATATCCATAGCGGTGGAAACGGATAAGGGCAACCAGCTGAAAAACACCGATGAGATCGTAGCCCTGTTGGAGAGCCAGCTCCACGAGATCCCGGAAGTGAAGACCATCTTCACTTCAATAGGCAGTTCAGCCAATATGTTCCTGTCTGCCGGGACCCAGTATGATCAAGCGGCTATCAGTCTAAAGCTGGTGGACAGGGGTGACCGAAAACGCGGGGTTGACGAAGTTGCTGAAGAAATCCGCACCGGGGCGGCTGAAATCGCCGGTGCCAAGATCAGCGTCACCCCCACAGACATGGCTTCACAGATGAGTGGCGGAGCCGATATAAATGTGGAGATTAAGGGTGATGACCTGCAGGTGCTTCGCGACCTGTCCGCGCAAATCGTGGCTGTGGTGCGGAGCGTTCCCGGAACCCGGGAAGTGGAATCCTCCATAGCCGATGGCAATCCCGAAATTCAGGTCAAG
>CAZYGL010000166.1:2283-4264 GCA_964647335.1 uncultured Syntrophomonas sp.
CTGCTGCTGGCGGTGATCCTGGTCTATGCGGTTATGGCCATTCAGTACGAGTCGTTTTTCAATCCATTCATCATCATGTTTTCCGTGCCGACTGCTTTCATCGGCATCGTCTTCGGCTTGCTCATTTCCGGCCGTTCTTTCAGCGTCCCGTCTTTTATCGGGATGATCATGCTAGTAGGGATAGTTGTTTCCAATGCCATCGTCATGGTGGATTACCTGGAGCGCCTGCGCCAGAGGGGCATGGAACGTAATGCAGCCATAGTCGAGGCCGGGCGGGTAAGACTGCGCCCGATCCTGATGACCGCTTTTGCAACCATATTAGCAATGGCACCACTGGCTATCGGCATCGGGGAAGGTATCGAAGCCATGGCTCCATTGGCCACGGTGGTTATCGGCGGCTTACTGTTTTCCACATTCATCACCTTGCTCCTGATCCCGGTGGTATACAGCCTGTTCGATGACTGGCTGAACAAAGCCCGGCAATGGATAAAACGCAAGCCTTTACCGGCAGCGACAGCGGAAGGAGAGGTAAAGTGAGCATAGCAAGCATTAAGGAAGGCAAACGGGAGCTTATTGTCAGAGCAGCAATCCAGATATTTTCCCAGAAAGGCTATCACAAGGCCAGGATGGAGGAAATAGCGGTGGCGGCCGGTATCGGCAAAGGGACTATCTATGAGTATTTTGCCAGCAAGCTCCAGCTGCTGCAGGAGATCTTGGACCAGAGTTTTCACCTCTACCATGACTGCCTCCAGGCTGATATAAGCCAGAGCTCATCGTTTGAGGATAAGATCAGGCTTCTGCTGGAGGGCCATTTCCGCTTCTGCCAGGAGAACAAAGATCTGACCCGGCTATTGTTCTGGGATGCCGAGGTAATAGATGAGGAACTCAAGGAATGGGCAATGGAAACCCGGCGGGAAAAGGAAAAGCGCCTTCATGACATGATCAGCGCTGCTATCTCTTCTGGCGAGATCAGGGATTTTGATCCCCAGTATCTCACTGTCATAATAGGTGGTGTATTCGGGGCCATTTGGGCTCCGGTGGTGGTGGACGGCTGGCAGGTGGATGCGGCCGAAGCTGCCCGGCATATCACCGACCTCATCATGGGGGGGCTTCGCCCCTAATCGTTTTTCAGAGATTTAAGGATCATGGCATGGATGTCCTGGGACTGATATCCGGCCTGCCCCGCATTGAAGCGGCCCAGGGCGAATCGGTCGGAAACCAGGTTCACCATGCCGGGTTCGACCGTGAAAACATAATCATAACCGGCTTGCCGGGCGGAATCCTGCACGCTCAGGCTGTGTGAGCCAAAAGGAAGGGCCAGGTACTGGACTTCAGCCCCCAAGCGGTCTTCCAGGATACTTCTGGAGACCTGCAGATCATAGAGGATTCTGTCCTGGTATTCGGAATTGTTTTCACTGCGTGCTGCTTCGGGGACATACCCCCGGGAAGTCAGGGAAGGTCCCCTGCGGCCGTTCTCATCGCTTATTACCACATGGCTGTCGTAGGTGTGGGACTGGAACACAATCCCCAGGCTCTGCATTTCATCCATTTCGTCCCAGGTCAGTTTGGGAATCTCCCCTTCTGTCGCTCCAATATGCCCAACGATCATAAAAACCGCGGCCGGCACCTTTTCCGACTGCAAGACCGGCAAAGCCTGGCTGTATACGCTGGCATAGCCGTCATCGATGGTGATGGCCACCGCGTTGGGAGGGAGCGGTTTCCCTCCCTCCAGGAAATCATTCAATTGGGGTAGGGAGATAAAATTATAGCCCAGTCGGTGCAGGCCTTGGATGTGTTCTCGGAATCGTTCAGGGCTTATGGTGGCGGAGTTTTCCAGGGAGTCCAGGTGGTGGTAAGTGAGGACAGCTGCCTGATTGGTGTAGTAGATGGGGACTGTTGCATCCGATGCCGAAATAGAGGAGACGAGGACAGGTGACTCGTTTTCCTGGCTGGATGCGTCCCCAATGCCGGGCCAGGCTAA
>CAZYGL010000167.1:0-4264 GCA_964647335.1 uncultured Syntrophomonas sp.
ATCCTGGAGGTAGATCGCCAGATCGCTAGTCGAGTTGGAGATGACAGGAACTCCTGCAGCCAGCGCTTCCGGCACCTTGGAAGGGAAGCCGGCACTGGAATACCTGCTGTGCGGACGCATCAGAATCAAGAAATGCATACCGGCCAACATCAGGTCTACCTCTGTTTTTGGTACTCTATCCACAATATGCAGTGATTCCTTCAGGCTATCCAGGTAGTATCGGGCCCTGGGGAATTGCTGATGAAATGTTTCCAGACTGGTGCCAACCATTGTGAAAATAACCTTCTCCAGCTCGCTGGCACTAAGCAGCGCCAGACCATCCAACATGACGTCCAGATAATCTTTCTTGGCTGCTGTCCCAGCATAAAAAAGCCGCACCGGTGGCAGGGGGGTTTCCTCATGCTGCTTGTAATTAGCAACCATTACCTGGGGGGGTATAATCACTGTATTGCAGCCGTGCTGGCGGAAAAAACTGTCTAAAAAGGTAGTGATACAAATGACATTGTTCGCCCGGGGTACAAGATATCTGATGCGCAGATTATGCTGCCAATAAGCCGGGTTGAGTCGCCCCCACTTAAACTGCCCACTGCTGTGCCACTCGGTAACATCGACTACAGCCGGAAATCGCAGAATGTATTTCAGAGCGCAATGCTGCCATAGCCCATAATTACGGTAGGTAAGATACACACAGGCTATTCTGCCGCGTTCATCGGGGCTGAGATGCTTTTCCACTATAGCGCATAGGTTGTTGCGTCTCATGGTCCGGGCTAATTTCCCTGCCCGTGAATCAGCATAATTCCTGTATTCTATGGATCTATAAGAATAGCGGCCTGCGGTCTGATCGTAGTCTTCACTGCGACCCGGTCCATTTGACAATACAATGACCTGGTAGCCAGCCGCTTGTATACATAGTGCCAGAGCAAAAATCCTATTGGAAGTAGCTTCTCCAATAGGAAATGGGCTGAAGGTATACATCACCACCAGATTTTTGGCGTTCATAAGCTTAACGTTTCCTTATCGGTAATTATATGCCCTACTCCTGTCAGCCTAAATCCCGTGCCCCGGTCAATTTCAGTGCGCATCCAGCAGTTCATCATAAAGTGCGCAGTTTCCCTGCACATAATACTGGACCGTATATTGTCGGGCTTTGGTTAGATTGTTTTGCTTCATGGTGTTTAAGAGTTCGCGATCTTCCACCAGTCTATCTATCGCCCCCGAAAGACCTGCAATATCTCCCGGTTTGATAATGATAGCGTTATCGGGTTCCTTCACTATTTCGCATATAGCCCCGACATCGGTCACGATCATCCCGCATCCGCAGGCCATTGCCTCCATAATTACCAAAGGCATGCCCTCACCGTAAGAGGGCAGGATCAGGATATCAGCTTTATTTAACACGGACAGTTTCTGGTCACCGGACACATAACCATGATACTCAATGGCAGTTCGGGCTGATTTCATCTTCTCCTGGAAAGATCGCTCTATGTTGGTATCAACTGCCTTACCGCATATGTGCAAGGTGACATCTGCCTTACGCCGGCATATTTCAACCGCCTCCAGCAGGTCAAAAATTCCTTTTCTCTCATCGATGGAACCCATAAACAGCAGGTTGACCTTGTCCTTATCCAGTTTACCGCCAGCTTCAGTTTTACGCAGAAGTTTGCCCTTATTTTGGTCCATATCTATATTGTGAAAGGTATAGATTACGCTGGTTTTGGAACTGGGTATGTCCAGGGCAATGAATTCCTGCCTGGTCATCTCACTCAGGAAAATGATCTTATCAACACAGGTCCGGAGTACGTATAACATGAATTTTTTCACCAGGCGATTTGAGAACAAGATCTTATCAGCCTCGGCGAAATGCAAGGTCAGGACTATGGTAACCGGCTTGTGTTTTTTGAGTCTGCATATCATGATCAGATCTCTCAGCAATACCCATTTCCTGGAACTGTGAAAATGGAGCAAGTCATATTTATCGGCACTCCGATCAAGATATTTGGTCACCCCAAACAACATGCGACGGGACCTCAGTATCTGCTGCCACAGTTTGATGGGCACTCTTTCCAGGGCTTTGTTCAATGGTTGGCGAGGCTCCCCCACATTCGAATCAAAGTACTCCAGTGTGTACCCGTGACGTTTAAACAGCTCAACCTCTTCCAGCATATTGCTTATTATGGTTATGACTCCTCCGGCATAACCGCTGGCTGTCGGAGCAGCAAATATGTAGAGAATATTTTTGTTTCTCATCGGCGGCATTTCTACTCCTCTGCGCGAAATTGTGGCTTGGATGGTCTGCTCTCCAACAATCGCCGGAACGGTTCCAGGTAAGCATGATAATCGAATGTATCACAGTCAATGCGGCTTTTCATACTATTTCGATCACTCTTTTTCAAGGTAAGAACCATGTTCAGAGTGGCGCTTATATCTCTGTCCAGATAGAAGCCGTTCTCCCCATGTTTCAGATAATCCTCTATATTGCTGGTTCTACTAGTTATCACCGGGACTCCGCAGGTTATGCTCTCCACGAATTTGGTGGGAAAGCCGGCATTGCTCAGACGGTTGCTCACCCGGTGGAAAAGATTGAAGTCAGCCATTTTCACATACCTCAGACTCTCCTGGTGAGGCAAACGCCCCAGGAATGTTATCTTATCCCCGAGTTCCTCCAGCAAACCGCTTTGATGACTGTAGTTTTGCAGATATCTTTCTTTTGAAACTCCTACCACGTAAAACCGGTAATCAGCATCGGCACCCATTCGGTGCAGAGCTTCTATGACCAGATTCAGGCGGTCTTTGTCCTTAGCACCGTCACCTGCATATACGAAGCGAATCGGTCCCTGGTCCTCTTCGGGGATAATCTGGTGCCATTTGGCTTCCGTCACATCAACCAGCGGCGGTACCCTGATCAAGCTGGAGCACCCGGCATAGTATTCCTCCAAATATTTACTAATCACGATAAGACCATCCAGCCGCTTCTGAATAATATGCATGCGCAACCAGGTGTCTGTCCCCTTGAGGATTTTGTAGATGAGACTATCACCCTCAGTACCAAACCATTCTGTGCAGTCAGATATTATTCTGATGCCCCGGCTGTGGCAGTATTTTTTTAATTTTTGCAGAGCTAGCGCCGGGTAATTGTAGCAGATCACTGTGTTCAGGTCTGAATACCTAGTGGCCACTGCCTCAAAGGATTTTATGCTGCTCAGATATGACATCCATTGTCTCCTATTACGGGGATAATGAACAGACCAGGTTTCGAAACCCTGTACTTCCTGCCTTGTCTCTGCCACTGGACGGGGGAAGGCTGAACTTTTGTCCACCCCGATAAATACCACTTCATAGCCCAGTTCCCTCATTATTTTGCCATTGCTTAAGACACGGTGAGCGGCGGCGTTTTTGTCCGGCAACTCGAAGCCGCCGATATAAATGATAGTTCCTTGCGACAAGCTACCCTGCCTCCTGTACGCCTCATCCCGGCTTAAAGATTCGCTTTGTACCAATCGATAGCCAGCGCTAGTCCACTGGCAAAATCATAGTCCGGATCGTAATCCAGTAAAGCGCGCGCCTTGCTTATATCGGCATTGCTGTGTTTGATATCTCCCATTCGCTCCGGGCCGAAGACAGGTTCGACCTGGACATCCAGTGTCCTGCACAGTACCTGATACATATCGATCAGGTATTCCTGTGCGCCGTATGCTATGTTATAGGATTGACCTGCCGCTTCTGAAGACGCTTGGCAAGCTTTCAGGTTGGCTTCGACTACATTGTCAATATAAGTGAAATCACGGCTCTGTCGCCCATCACCATATATGACCGGACGTTCCCGCCGGAGCAGCTGCATGATAAACCTGGGGATTACCGCTGCGTATGGACCCTCTGGGTCCTGGCGGCGACCGAAAACATTGAAATAGCGGAGCCCATAGGTGTCCAGCCCGTAAAGACTTGTATATAAGCTTCCGTATTCCTCATTGACCATTTTGGTTAGTGCATAGGGGGACAGTAATTTGCCTTCGCGCCCCTCAACTTTCGGGAGAGTAGGCTCATCTCCATAGACTGATGAGCTGGAGGCATAGACGAATTTTTTTACCCGCTTCTGGCGGGCGGCTTCCAGCATATTAAGGGTACCTCTTATATTTACCTCCTCATAGTGAAGCGGCATCTCTATGCTGCGGGGTACTGATCCCCAGGCAGCCTGATGAAGAACATAGTCTACTTCGGAACAGGCTGCCAGGCATGTTTCCAGATTTCTTACGTCCCCCTCTATCAT
>CAZYGL010000168.1:0-4235 GCA_964647335.1 uncultured Syntrophomonas sp.
GAAAAACTGGGATTTTTGCCAGGCGACTTCATCGAGAAAGTGAATCCCTATCTGCGCCCCCTTTATGACGGCTTGTTCGATATTTTGGGAGTCGATGTAACCCAGCGCTATTTAGAGAAGAATATTATCGAGATTGCCCCCCTGGCTTATATGCGGGGGAGAACCCTGAACAGCGCCTTCATCATCCTTGATGAAGCCCAGAATACTACTCCGCAGCAGATGAAGATGTTTTTGACCCGTTTGGGTTTTGGCTCCCAGACCGTGATAACTGGTGATGTGACCCAGGTAGATCTTCCCCGGGATGAGTACTCTGGTTTGATCGAGATCCAGAAGATATTGGGCGATATCAAAGGGATCTCTTTCGAATACCTGGGAAAAGAAGATGTAGTGAGGCACCCCCTGGTTCAGAAAATAATCAATGCCTATGAGCTGTTTCAGGCCCTGGGGTAGAACTGTCTGTAAAAGCATAATTCCAAGGAGCGTTATAATGAGGCTGGTTAGTATCCTCAAATACCTGGGCGAAAAAAAAATCGGCACTCTGTGGAAGGATTCCCGAACCAGGAGGACTCTGGGCATCATTGCCTTTTTTATCATATCGATGGGGATCATATTCAGCAACTTCAGTACCCAGCAGGTTGCGCTGCGCACGGATGAGGTGGCCAAACGCAACATAGTGTCCAATGTAAACGCGGTTATCATTGACGAAAAACAGACCAAAGAACTGCAGGACCAGGCTGAGGCCAGGGTTCAGAAATCATATCAGGAGGACAAGAACGCCCTGACCGCCGCACGCACGGATGTCAATACGCTCTACAAAAACCTGGGCGACATTTTGCGTTCTGACAATACTGACAAAAAACCTCCCCTCAAAACTCTGCTGGAAGGTATGGCCGCCAAAAAGAAAACTGAAGCCAGCTTCGATATTCCCACCCTGGTCAACTACCTGCTCATCACCAAGAGCCAGGATATCGACAAGATGCAGGAAGCCACATTGAGTATCCTGGAATCGGCCATGAACAAGCCCATCACTGAGGAAGCCCTGAATGACGTATATAAGTCGGTGCTGCAACAGGCGGAGCAGATAGGTTTTAGCGAATCTGCCCAGGAATTCATAAGTGTGGCTGCTATCAATGCTGTACGCCCTAACCTGATTTATAACCAGGAGGCCACCGCCAGGGCCATTCAGGAGGCCCGTAACCGGGTAGAGCCAGTGCGCATTACCATAAAAGTTGGCGAGATAATTGTTCGGGAGGGGGACAGGGTAACCGCCGAACAGATATCGGTCCTGGAACAACTGGGTATCCAGCGTACCCAGAACTGGGCCTGGACCCTGGTAGGTATAGCTGCCTTCCTGTTGATCGGTTTCTGGCTGACCCGGGAATATCTCAAACGCCACCACCGGGATATTTACCAGAATGACATGCAGATCCTGTTATTAGGATTGATATTGATCATGGTCTTATTGATTTCCAAATTCATGACCGTGATCCAGATTGCTGACCGCCCGGAAATCAATGCCATGTCCGGCTACCTGGCTCCGGTAGCAGCCGGTTCCATGCTGATTGCGATCCTGCTTGACACCCGGGTGGCCTATTTTGCAACCATGCTTCTGGCATTAGCTGTTGGCATGATGACCGAAAGCAATCAGCTGTCTTACGCAACAGTTGCTTTTGTCGGCGGAACGGTAGGCATCTACCAGGTGTCCCGCTTCAGCCAGACTAATGACCTGGCCAAATCGGGTATATATATTGCCGGAGCCAATGTAGCCACTATTATTGCTATGATACTGATAGCCGGTAATGTCACCGTCACCTCGGTGCTGATGGGAGCAATCCTGGGGATTATCAGCGGGATACTATCCGCGGTCCTGATGATCGGAGCCCTGCCTTATATGGAGAACGGTTTCTCCATAACCAGCATGAGAAGGCTCCTGGAATTATCGAATCCTAACCATGAACTGCTGAAGAGATTGTTGCTGGAAGCTCCGGGGACATATCATCACAGCCTGATGGTGGCCAATCTGGCCGAAGCTTCGGCTGAGTCAATCGGGGCTAATCCTCTCTTGGTCCGGGTTGGAGCATATTATCACGACATCGGCAAGATAAAGAGACCGGAATATTTTGTGGAAAACCAGCGCGGCTTCAGCGAACCTCACAACAAGATAGCTCCGGCTTTAAGCGCTCTGATCATTATTTCCCATGCCAAAGAAGGTGTAGAGATGGCTCGGGAAGCCAAGTTGCCCGAGGTCATCGTAGATTTCATCGCTGCCCACCATGGCACCAGCTTGGCCAAATATTTTTACAACCGGGCTATTGAAGAAGAAGGCGAAGGTATGGTGAATGAGGAAAGCTTCCGCTACGAGGGACCCAAACCCCACACCAAAGAGGTAGCTCTGGTTATGCTGGCAGATGCTGTGGAGGCAGCCGTGCGTTCTCTAAACAACCCCGACATAAATAGTATCAATGCCATGGTGCACAAAATTATCCGCGACAAATTGAATGACAGGCAACTGGAAGAATGTGATCTGACCTTTAAGAATTTGGACGAGATAGCCAACAGTTTTTGCAAGGTTTTGGAAGGAGTCTATCATAAACGGATCGAATACCCGGATATAGTAAAGGAATTTAGCCAAAGGAGTGAATACTTTGGAGACCATGATCATCAACCAGCAGGCCAAAGTTAATTATGGCCGGGAGTTGCAGAAGGTGATCACCACGGTGGCCAAAGCCGCCGCTAAGATGATGAAGATACCTGTGAAATCCGAAGTGAGCATCCTTTTACTTGATAACAAGCATATCAAAGAACTCAACCACCTCTATCGCGGCCAGAACAAGTCAACTGATGTGCTTGCCTTTGCCATGAACGAACTGGGGGAAAACGAACCGGAGTATGATTCTTCAGCTGAGGGGAATGTGCTGGGAGACATCGTTATTTCCCTGGAACAGGCCCTGCGCCAGAGCCAAGATTACGGACACAGCCTGGAAAGAGAAGTAGGGTTTTTGGTGGCCCATGGCATGCTCCACCTGCTTGGATTCGATCATGACGACGATGCCGAGGAAAAGGCAATGCTTGAATGGCAGGAAAAAATATTGCAGAGTGTCGGCCTGGAAAGGTAGACTAGACAGATGAGCAGGTTGATCAGCAGTTTTGATTGTGCCATAAAAGGTGTGATCTACGCCGTTATAAGCGGAGCCAACATGAAGATACACTTGCTGGCGGCGGCGACAGCATTGGCAGCAGGTTGGTGGCTCAAAATAACAGCCCTGGAATGGGCAATCATCAGTTTGACCATATTTTTCGTCCTGGCAGCGGAAACCTTCAATTCAGCTATAGAGGTCACCGTTGACCTGGTTACCCAGGAGAGACATCCTCTGGCTGGCCGGGCCAAGGATCTGGCCGCGGGCGGAGTTCTGCTGGCTGCGGTAAATGCACTGCTGGTAGCAAGCCTGATATTGCTGCCCAAGGCTTTGAACCGTTTGTAAGATCAGCGATCGGAGAAAAGACATGAAACTTGCCGAGTTGGTGAATATAGCTCGACAGGCCCAGACCCAGGCTTATGCTCCTTATTCTGGCTTCAGGGTAGGAGCTGCTTTATTGGGGAGGGACGGAACAGTATTTACCGGTGTAAACGTGGAAAATGCATCTTATGGGCTGACGATCTGCGCTGAGCGCAACGCGGTCTTTAAAGCTGTGACTGCAGGCGAGCGCGATTTCGTGGCCTTGGCGATAACCTCCAGCGGATCAGGCTATGTATATCCGTGTGGGGCTTGTTTGCAGGTTCTAGCCGAATTTTCTCCCCATATCCAAGTTATAGTCACCGATGAGAGCGATAACAACATAGTGTACGATTTAGGTGAGCTGCTGCCCCAGGTCTTTGCCTGTTCGGGCAAACGCAACTCACCCGGTGAGGGCCTATAAATATTTTGACACAACCCGGGATGGGTTGCCAGTCGCGATGATCCGAGCAGGAGGTTTAAACAATAGTGAAATCTGGATTCGTTAGCATCATAGGACGCCCCAATGTTGGCAAATCAACGCTGATAAACAAATTGATCGGGGCTAAGATAGCCATAGTATCAGATAAACCCCAGACCACCAGGACCAGGATTCAGGGGATCCTGACCAAGGATGAGGGACAGGTCATTTTTGTGGATACCCCCGGTATTCACAAACCCAAGCATCTTTTGGGCGAATATATGCTGCAGATCTCTACCCAGAGCTTGAGCGAGGTTGAC
>CAZYGL010000169.1:0-4204 GCA_964647335.1 uncultured Syntrophomonas sp.
TCCCATATGAAAAGGCAGCCGGGAGAGATATGTTTTCCCGGGGGCGGAGTTGAGGAGGACGACGAGGGCCAAGCTATTTCGGCCATTCGGGAAACTTGCGAAGAGCTGGGCCTGCTGACCGAAGATATCGAATTGATAGCGCCGCTGGACTTAATGGTTTCGCCCTTTGATATGATTATCTACCCCTATCTGGGATATATAAAAGACTATAATCGGATTGCGATCAATCCCGATGAAGTAGAGTCAGTATTTTGCGTTCCACTGCAATTCCTGCTCGACCATCAACCAATCATGACCAAGATGAAATTAAGCGTGGATGCCTACCAGGATTATCCTTTCGAACTCATTCCCCAGGGCAGAAATTATCCCTTCCGCCGCGGCGCCTACCCGGTGTTTTTCTATCTCTGGAAAGATCAAGTGATATGGGGCTTGACGGCTCTTATCCTCCATCACTTCCTGGAATTATTAAAACAACAGTCCTCTCAATAGGCTAATAAGCCTTAGATGCGGCTATAGATGCCTTCCAGGAGGTCGCCGGTTCGATCCGTGTCGATCTTGACTGTTGCCGCATGGTCCAAATGGGTGTAGCCCTTGTTGATGATGACCAAGTCCTGGGTAAAGGTGCTAAACTCCTTGACGAAACCGGCCAGGGGATAAACGGTCAGCGAAGAACCGATCACGATCAGCAGCCGGGCTTGGAGGATCGCCTCCTGGGCGGCGACAAAGTGCTGAATAGGTTCGCCGAACAAAACCACATCCGGTTTCAAAAGTGTGCCGCACTGGTTGCAGTAGGGCACGACTCCAACCGTAACGTCTATGTAAGCTTGATCGTATACTGCATCACAGCCGGGATTGGTGCACAGGTAGCGGTCTGCGGTGCCGTGAATAGCTATGACCCGCTTGCTGCCCGCTTGTTGGTGAAGATTATCTATGTTTTGGGTAACAATGGCGCTGACCAGACCTCGGCTCTCCATAGCTGCCAGCATATGATGGGCCTTGCTGGGCTTCACCGGCGGAAAGGCAAAATATTTGCGGTAAAAGGCATAAAATTCGTGCGGCGATTGGCGGAAGAAATCTATGTTTATGATGCCCATTACCCGGTCTTCTCCGAGTTGGCGATATATGCCATTAGCTCCGCGGAAGTCAGGGATGCCTGCTTCAGTGCTTATGCCTGCTCCTGTAACAACCACAGTATTCTTAGAGAGTTTCAGCATAGTAGCGATCTTTTCGATTTGAGACTGCATCATTTACACCTCCTTTAAGAATGACCGGCTAATAAAAATGCCCTCTATGAGGCTTGATGCTCATGAGGACATTTCCGTAAACATTTTGTGTAGGTGGCGGAGAAAGACATTTAACTCTTTATCCAAGAACCACTGACCTTTCTCTGAACATTAGATATACCCAATTTACCACCCGGGGAATGACAGATTTATCTGAAAGAACCTCTAACCAGTGGGAAGAAACCTAACTGAACATAACCGTGTCTAACCCGTGAAACCAGTTACCTTTTGCTCTCCGCCACCTAAGACAAGTATAAATCATGATCGCTCAAAAAGCAAGCAGAATCGGTGCTCCAAGCGGTTTTATGCAAGTCCTGTTTCAATCTTCCACTTTCCAGCCCTGCTCCTCATTGTCCCAGCTGGTCTTTTCAAAAAATTTCCGGGTCGGACGCACTACTGTGGCTTGACAACTAGCTGTTACAGTGCCGTCGGGCAGCCTCAATTCAGCAGCTACATGGCCGATGCGGCTGGACCTTTTGACAACCCAGCCTACGGCTCTCAGCTTTTCGTCCACCGGTGTGGGCAAGAGATATTTGACTTCCAGTTTGGCAGTAATGAATAGCTCATCCAAGGGTTGACCGCTCATCATCAAAGCCCGCCCGGAGGTTTCGTCCAAAATGGCAGCTACTATTCCGCCGTGAACTATGCGCGGATAGCCGTTGAAATGGGAAGGGACAACCACATCACCCCAGATTTGACTGTTTTCCAGGTCATTATACCAGGTCATTTTTAAACCCACGTCATTTTCCCGTCCGCACATGAAGCAGAAGCGCGAGGTAGGTTGTTTATTCATCAACTAGGCCCCCCTTTTTGATTATCTACAGATCAAAGAACATGTCGAATATCAAGTTTTGATTACTGCCTGTCAATTTATACATTTTACCATATTAAAACCACCGCCATGGGGGCTATAATGAAATTGATAAACATTATTTGGGGAAATTGTGTTGCTCTTACGATGAGGCAGAGCAACAGCCCCGCCTCGGAGGGGAAATATTATCGTCAAGATTGTAACCGATAGTACATCCTATATAAACCGTGAGCTGCAAGAGCAACTGGACATCACGGTTATTCCCTTAAGCGTTCAATTCCCGGATGAATCATTCCAGGAAACCGAAGTGGACTACGCGTATTTCTATAGTAAAATAGCTAAAACCGGAATAATACCAACTTCTTCTCAGCCCCCGCAGAGCGAATTCGAGAGTGTCTTCAGGAATTTGCTGGCTGCCGGGCACCAGGTGCTGGGAATATTTATCTCTTCATTGATGAGCGGTACCTACGAATCTGCGCTGGTGGCCCGGGCCAGGATCATCGAGGATGACCCGGGGGCAGCAATCGAGATACTTGATTCCCGCACCAATTGCATGGCTCTAGGATCGATGGCCTTGGCAGGGGCCAGGGAAGCAGCCCGGGGAAGTTCGTTGCTGCAGGTGAAGAATGCCATCGAAGCTATCATGCCCCGGATACGATTCTACTTTGTGCCCGCTACCCTGGAGTATCTCAAGAAAGGCGGGCGCATCGGGGGAGCATCGGCTCTCTTGGGATCCCTTCTGCAGATAAAACCAGTGCTCTATGTCAGGGAAGGTGAAACCGAACTATTGGAAAGGGTCAGGGGGAAGCGGGCTGCGATCGCTCGGATGCTGGAGATCATGGATGATGATGCCAGCCGGTTGGGCCTGTCAGAGGTAGTGATCCACCATATCGATGCGCCGGCCGAAGCCGCTGAACTGGGGAGGAACGTAGAGTCCAGGTTTGGCTTGCCAGCGACATTTTGCCCCATCGGTCCGGTAATCGGATTGCATGTAGGCCCGGGAACGCTGGGCCTGGTGTACATTACTGAAAACTCCTAAAATTGATGGTATAATTTGGTCATGACGCTGACATAAAAACATGGGGAGGGATTGATTTGAAGAAAGCATGGATCGCTGTCCTGGCACTGGTAGTATTGTTGATCATTCCTATTATTGGCAGCTACAACAGTTTGGTAAACATGAACGAGGACGTCAACGGCAAATGGGCCCAAGTAGATGTGCAGCTGCAGCGCAGGGCTGATCTGATTCCTAATCTGGTAGCGACTGTCAAAGGCTATGCAGAACAGGAGAAGGAGATCATGAACAACCTGGCTGATGCCCGCAGCCGGCTGATGGGAGCCCAGACGGTAGCCGATAAAGCGGCGGCCAACGAAGAGCTTACCTCAGCCTTGTCTCGCTTGTTGGTTATTGTCGAGAATTACCCTAACCTCAAGTCGGATGCCAACTTCCGTCAGCTGCAGGATGAACTGGCTGGAACCGAAAATCGTCTGGCTGTAGCCCGCAAGGACTATAATGATTCGGTGCAGGTCTACAATGCCAAGATCAAATCCTTTCCGACCAACATGATGGCCGGGATGTTTGGTTTTTCGGCTCGGGATTATTTCCAGGTAGAGGAGGGAGCTAAGACCGTTCCTCAGGTTAAGTTTTAGAATAGAGGGTCAATCGTATGATGGCAGGATTATCCAGGCTCAGGAGGGCATACAGGCATCAGGGCAGAACACTTCTGCAGCTGGCTGCGGCCGGTGTGCTAATGTTTGCGCTTTTGTGGCAGCCGCTGGCTGCGTTGGCGGCATATAAAGTCCCCAATCCGTCGCCTGAATTATATGTTCTCGACCAGGCTGGAGTGATGAATCCGGACACGGAAAAGATGATCATATCGACCAGCCAGGAACTGGCCCGTCAGACCAAAGCCCAGGTAGCGGTGGTGACTCTAAAGTCGCTGGACGGTTATCCCATCGAAGATGTATCCCTGGCCATTGGCCGTGACTGGCAGTTGGGGGACAAAGACCTGGACAATGGAGTATTGATCCTCTTGGCCCTGGAGGAGCGCAGGTCGAGGATCGAGGTAGGGTACGGCCTTGAGGGAGCGCTGCCGGATGGCAAAACAGG
>CAZYGL010000170.1:0-4190 GCA_964647335.1 uncultured Syntrophomonas sp.
CAGCAGCCGGATCGGTGGTTACGGCCGCCAGATTGGATGGAGCTATATAGTTTGAGCCCACCGCCTGTTGAATGGACTGCCAAATCTCTGGCTGCATGGCCCGGGTCTGGGCGGAAATCTCGCCAAAAGAGGCGATGTAGAGATCGCCGCGATACGCTAGGTCCCTGAGGGTCACTTCATTGAGAGCCACGGTATGGACGCCTTCCGCTTTCAGGCGAGCCAAAACGCCGTCCATACTCATATTGGCGGTATCGGCGGTTTTCGCGAATTCCTTGTAATCCACGGTTGTAAGCACAGTCTGATTTTTAGCCTCATTGTCCATGCGCAAACTGATACCGGTGTTGGCCAGGACCAGGGTGAGGATGAGCAGTATCCACAGCAGGCGGCTGCCCTTGCTAATCAGTCTTTTCGGCATAATGCATATACTCCTTCACAGAAATAATATAACTGCCCTTGGCAGGGTAGATTACCTGGCCGACCATTAATCACCTTTCACTAGAATACTATAACGGATGTTGCTGAAATACGAAATCCCCAGGTAGACGGCCCCGCTGAGCAGGAGCGGCAGAAGAAAGGTAAATCTGCCGTCCAGGTGGAGGAAGCGTCCGCCCATAATAACCAGGACCATACCTGCCACCGGCAGCATCAGCTGCAAAGCGAAAACGCCGAGCTTCCGGTCCAGGAATGCACCAAGCTCACGGTGCAGAAGCACCGCCAGGATGATCGCATACAGCAGCAAACAGGCTGAGGTGGATACAGATATGCCCACGATCCCGGCACTGCGGAACAGGACCAGGTCCAGCACCACCTTCAGGGCCAGGCAGATCAGGCTGGTGCGCATGGGGACGATAAAACGTTTCAAGGCATAATAGACCCGGTTGAATATTTCCTGGCAGGCGTAACCAGCCACAGCCAGGCTGTAACCCAGGAAGGCCATGGCAGTTATGGAGGTGGACCGGTCGGTGAAAGCGCCCCGCTGGTAGACCAGGGCTATAAGTTCACGGTTATAGAAGATCACCAGGACCAGGTAGGGCAGGAGGATGAAAAGCAAGATCTTGAAGATATTGCCTAACAAGGCCCGGATCCTCTCCTTGTCTCCATCCAGGCAATACTGGGAGAGGCGGGGGAAGACCACCGTGGACATAGCTACGATAAATATGCTGGTCACAGTCACAAACAGATTGCTGCCAAAAGCCAGGGCTGAGGTGATGCCCGGTTCCAGGTGGGTGGCAAAGGAACGGTCGATGATCAGGCACAACTGCAAGAGGGAATTCCCCAGCAGAATGGGCCCCAGTTGTTTGAACATGGAAACGGTATAGGGGTCGCCGAAATCGATCCGCCAGAAGAAGCGGTATTTTTCTTTGATCAGCACCGGAATCTGGATCAGGAACTGCAGCAGCCAGCCGATGGTAGTCACATAACCCAGCAGGATTATGTCCTCTCCCCGCCACAAGAGGGCGGCTATAACCAGCAGGTTGAAGGGAATTGAAATCGATGAGGACACCAGGAAATAACCGTGGACCTGCAAAACCCCGGCTGCCACATAGGATAGGCTCACCAGGAGCAGGGTAGGGATCATAATCCTGGTCAGGAGCACCGCCAGTGATACCATCTCGTCGCTCAAGCCGGGAGCGATCAGCCCGGTCAGGGTGGGGGCAAAAATGATCCCCAATAGGCTCAGCAACGTCGCCCACAGGGTGATCTGGGCAAACAGGTTGGAGAGGTAGCGGTTGCGCTCGTCCCGGCTGCGGTTATTCAGGAAAAAGGTCAAGTCAGGTATATTGACCGATGACAAAGCGGTGCCGATGGAGCTGAAAAGATAACCGGGAAAACTGAAAATGAGCTGGAAAAGATCGGTCAGGATAGTGGTGCCGAAAATGGAAGCGAACACAATATCCCGGGCGAATCCTAGCAACTTGGACAGGAATATCACCGCCGAGACACCCACGAAGGTCTTGCCAGTCTGCTGTGCGGACCTATTCATGCCGTTTACCCCTCGTCCGGGCGTTGATAAGTTCTATAGCCAAACGTGCGTTTTCTTCGGCTTTGGACCGCATCTCCGCTGCTTTCAGGCTTATTTCGCTCTGCAGCTGCTCGTCCTGGAGGAGTTCCTCCACCTGGGCCAGCATGCCCTCGTAATCGGTAGGCAGGGGAGAACGACCGAAAGAATCCAGGAACGCCTCGACCTTGGGATCATAAGAGATGCCCGCAAAAGGCACTCCCCGGTTGGCAGCGAAGATAAGGGCATGCAGGCGAATGGAAATAACCAGCCGCATATGCCCTATCAAAGCCAGGTGCTCCTGGCTCTTCAGGTTCTCATCCAGGACCAGGGCCGGCTGCTGCATCAGAGCGGCTACCCGGCGGGATTCGCCCACATCTTCCGGGTAGGCCATGGGGATAAACACGATTTTATAACCCTGCACGGCCAGGTAATCTAGGATCCTAGCCAGAGGGGTCTGATAGCCCTCCAGGGGCTGCCATTGTCTTACTGCCACTCCCACTACAGGCTGGCCGGTCAAACCGTGAGCGGTGAAGAGCTGGCTCACCCTCTGTTCGGCTTCCGCGTTGGGCTGGAGTGAGAATACCGGGTCGGCGGTCACCAGGAGAGGCGGATGGATGATCCCCATCTCCCAAAGCAGATCCAGGGACTTCTCATCCCGCAGGGTGATCATATCCGCACGGTTGCCCACCAGGCGCATCAAAAATTGGCTGAAATAGCGGTTGATGGGCCCTACCCCCTGGGCATAAAAAATGACCGGAACTCCAACCAGCTTGGCCAGGGCGACCACACTTATGTAATATGGAAGGGAACGAGGGCTGGTAACATCCTGGAAGATGCTGCCGCCTCCGCTGATCAACAGGTCCGATTGGCAGAGTTCCAGCCAGACCTTGATAGGATTTTTATAATAAACTGCCTGCACCCCGTGCTCTGAGGAGGTCTTCTCCGGCGCGCCGGAAAAGACCACGAATTCAGCCTCCGGTGCCAGCCTTCTTATCGAGGAGGTAATAGCATTCAGCAGGGCTTCGTCCCCGGCGTTGTCAAATCCATAATATCCTGACAGGGCTATCCTCATTAAGTCTATCCCCATTCCTGGTCAAAAACTTTTTTAGCACTAACTTCAACAACTGATTATAACATTCCTGCCCCCCGGGTGCATCCTTTGTCTATGGACAACCGGGAGCCAGCCTTGTGTCAAGGGGACGGAGTTGTTGACACGCCTGTCAACAACTCCGTCCCCTTGACACAAGGCACTACCATTGTAAATTCAAATCAGGTTTCGGTACCTTCAGGCAATTTTAAGCCTAAGGAAGGGGCGCAGTGCCGCTTATAAGTGGACAACTGGAGGTCAGGATGTTAGAATAAGCCTAGATTCCCTGAGTTGAGGAGGATACTTGTTTATGTCCATGTATAGACTGGCCGTGCTAGTAATAGCGGCCTGTGCTATTGCTTATTTTATAATGCCCCATGTGATCAAACTGGCCCACCGCCTGGGCGCTGTCGACCAACCCGACCAACGCAAAGTACATAACCGGATCATGCCAAGGCTTGGAGGCCTGGGTATTTTTTCGGCTTTCATTATCGTCGCCCTCCTGGGAGTGCCCTTTGATGGCCCGCTGGAGGGCATCATGCTGGGAGCAGTAGTGGTATTCCTGGTGGGGATGCTGGATGACATCTTCCAGCTCTCGCCTTACCTCAAATTGCTGGGCCAATGTTGTGCTGCCGCTATTGCCATCCATTTCGGGGTGACCGTAGAATTCCTGACCAATCCTTTTGACGGCCAGCTGAACCTGGGTTGGGTAGGGATACCCCTGACTTTTGTTTGGATAGTAGGGATCACCAATGCCATCAACCTCATCGACGGGCTGGATGGCCTGGCAGCCGGGGTCTCATCCATTGCTGCAGCGACCATGGGTCTGGTTGCATACTCCCAGGGACAACAGACCGTTTGCTTCCTGGCTTTCATTCTGGTGGCAGCAATTGCGGGTTTTCTGCCCTATAATTTCAATCCGGCCCGCACCTTTATGGGCGACGGTGGCTCCAATTTCCTGGGCTATATCCTGGCCTGCCTGGCGGTAATGGGTCTGACCAAAACCACAGCGGTAATTTCACTGTTTTTGCCGATCGTAATCCTGGGGATTCCCATTTTTGATACCTTTTTCGCTATCATCCGGCGCATAAACAACCGGGC
>CAZYGL010000171.1:0-4178 GCA_964647335.1 uncultured Syntrophomonas sp.
TGGTCCGCCCTAATCAATGCCTGAAAGCTGCCCCATTCTTTCTTTATTCTCCACAGAGTCCGGTTTCCCACTCCGCTGATCTGGTGCAGAAAATAAAGACTCGCCATTTCTGCCCGCTCCATGCAAATCACCTGCTTGATATATCCTTTATAACTAAAGCATAGCACATATGGTAATATTATACATCTGATTTCAATCCGGCAGCTTGACCATGGCCAGGGTTTGGTTGGCAAATACATCCCACACTTTGACTGCCAGCAGTCTGCCTGCCTTCGGGATCAACTTTACGTTGACTTCCATAGGGATAGGCTCTCTGAATCTGTGCCGTGGCCTGATTACCTGGTAGCAGGAATTAAAACATCGCCCATCGTAATCGGGATCAATTTCCCAAAATTCTATGTAATCCCCGCTTTTTGCGGCCTGGATATCCTTTTCCAGGGCGGCGGGGCGAAAACAGTCTATTCCGATCGCCAGGAGCATTTCCTCGCCATGCTCAAATCGAATTTCAGGTTTTTTGAGCAGCAAAATGCCAGTTTGATTATCGGCCGGCATGTGGCTGGTTCCAGCGATTGCCAGGGGTGGGGTCCTGGCGCTTATCAAACGATACAGACTGGTCTGCAAAGCCAGTTTGCTGCTGTCGCACATGATCCAGCTGCGTCCCAGTTCATCGCAGACTTCACCCAGCGTACCTGATCCAGCAAAAAAATCAGCCACTTTGTCTCCAGGCTTGGATATGGCAGCAATTAATCGTCTCAGCAATTCCCTGGGTTTCTGGGTCGGGTATTTTAGGTTCTCCCGGGCGGTGGGGCTCAGTATTTTGTTTATGTCAGTCCACCAATCCTGCATCAGCGCCCCTTCTTCGTTCAGTCTGTATCGCTCGCCTTTGACCGGTGTCAGTCCCCTCTGCAGGGTTCCTTTTGTGTAAGGGCGGTATTGCGGGTTATAAGTATACTCGTTGCTCTTGGCATACCAGAAAATCAAATCATGTTTGCGATGAAAATAACGGTGCGAACTGCTGCCACCGCCAAAACACCAGGCTATCTCATTGACGAAGTTTTCCGCCCCGAAAACTTCATCCAACAGCACCCGGACATAATGACTGGTATGCCAATCCACATGCACCAGGATGCTCCCCTTCCTGGCCAGGGTTTTGTGCATCAGCTGCAGGCGAGGATATAACATGTCTAAATATGCATCCAGTCCACCGGGCCAGCGATCGCGGAACGCTTCCCGATTTATGTGTTGGGCCTTTGCATATCCTCCTATGCTGATCGTCGAAGTGAAGTCAGTGTCGGTCATATAAGGGGGATCGATGTATATCAGGTCGAGTTGAGGATTGTCCACGGCGCACAACATCTCTAAAAAGGCATAATTGTCTCCGCAAAACCAGAGATTCACGTCCGATTCGATATTCACAGGATTAGCACAGGCAGCATAAAAGTAAGCCTGGCTTTCTGTAACCGGATTCACAGTAAGCCGTGCTGTTTCATGATACACAAAGGTCCCTGGCGCCTGGCCCGGATTCTCCCCACGATCCCATACCAGGCGAGGGGGCAATTTACCTTCCATAAAGCCTCTTCCACCTCATTATTTTGCCTACAAATCAGATTTTTCGGCCACCATGACAAAAGAAGGGAGGTTACCCTCCCTTCGCTGCTCGATCTTCCCCTATACTTATTTGTGTTTTAGAATAAACGGCGGGATTTCCAGGTCAGTCCTGTCCAATACCGGACGATTGGGCCGGGCAGCTCTAGGCCGGCTGATCGCCTCGGAGGAAGATATCCTCGGACCATCGAATCCAGTGGCTATGACCGTCACCCTTACATCTTCCCCAAGGCTTTCGTCGGTATTGGCACCGAAGATAATATTGGCTTCAGGATCGGCAGCTTCATGAATGATAGCCGCCGCTTCCTGGATCTCAAACAAGGTCAGGTCTTCCCCCCCGCTGATATTGAAGAGTACTCCCTTGGCGCCTTGGATCGATGTTTCCAGCAGCGGGCTGGATATAGCCTGGCGAGCAGCCTCTGCGGCCCGGTTCTCTCCTTTGGCCTGGCCGATTCCCATAAGTGCTGAACCTGTATTTTTCATAACAGTCTGGACATCAGCGAAGTCGCAGTTAATCAGTCCTGGTATTGCAATCAGGTCTGATATCCCCTGCACACCCTGCCGGAGAATATCATCGGCGATTCTGAAGGCATCATTCAGACCAGTATTTTTTTGCACTACCTGTAAAAGGCGATCATTCGGAATCGTTATCAAGCTGTCCACTTCCTCGCGCAGAGCCTGGATCCCTTTTTCCGCCTGGACGTTCCTTTTTTTGCCCTCAAACAGGAAAGGTTTGGTCACTACCCCAACTGTCAGTGCTCCGGCTTGCTTGGCCAAACGAGCAATGATCGGAGCCCCTCCGGTACCTGTTCCGCCACCCATGCCGGCAGTCACGAAGACCATGTCTGCACCCTGCAGGGCCTTTAAAATCTCGTCTTCTGTTTCCTGGGCAGCCTTCATGCCTACTTCCGGATCAGCTCCGGCCCCTAATCCCTTGGTGAGTTTGGAACCGACCTGAATCTTTTTTTCGGCCTTTGACCGGTATAAGGCTTGAGCATCAGTATTGACAGCTATAAATTCGACTCCCTGCAAATTAGCCTCGATCATCCTGTTGATGGCATTGCTACCCCCGCCACCTACACCTATGACCTTGATATCCGCAAATTGCTGCATTTCCACGTCAAAATCCAACGGCATCTTGTAACCTCCTCCAATTCTTAAGCAAATAAATCCTTCAACCAATAGTTGAATTTATATAGCACGCTACTTACTCCCGGTTTGGCTGAGGTTAGCGATGGTTGCACCTTCTTGCAGCCATAGACCAGGCTACCCAAGGCCACCGAGTATTGGGGCTTGTTATACTCGTTTCTCAGACCGACGATGTTTACCGGGACACCCAATCTAACCGGGATGTCCAGATAGGCTTGCATCAGATCCACCATTCCGGTCAGCTCTGCTCCGCCTCCCGTCAGCACCGCTCCGCCGGCGAGGTTGTCCAAATCGGTCATCTTTTCAATCTCGCCAAACATCATCTCCAGCATATCAAGAATCCGGGCAGATATTATTTCAGCAATCAGCAACTGCGAAATTTGCCTACTTTGATTACCCTGCAGATTATTTACATTGACTATTATATCATGGTGTACCAATTCAGGTGAGGCCAAGCCATAATTTTCTTTAATCCGTTTGGCTTCCTCCCTGGATGTCTTCAAGATTATGGCCAGATCTTGGGTGATATAATCCGCACCGCATGGGAGTACAACAGTACTCAGCAGGGCTCCCTGTCTGAAAAGGCTGATTTCGGTAGTTCCCCCGCCGATATCGATCAGCACCACACCCATTTCCTTTTCCGCAGGCAGGAGAACTGCTTCAGCCGCCAAAATCTGGTTGAATACCAGTTGTTCCAGCTGCAGGTTGATGCGCTTCGCGCTGCGCTGCATGTTCTGCACTGCCGCTGCTGCAGCGCTGATCAAAACTACCTCCGCTTCCAAGCGCTGGCCGGTCATACCCGACGGGTCCTTGACTCCCTCATAACCGTCCACAACATACTGCTTCTCAATGACCTGCACAATGGCTCTATCAGCTGGCATTGGGATGCTGCCGGCAGCCTCGAGCACTTTTTCTATTTCATCGCTGCCGATCTCGAAATTGCTGCCGGATAATGCGACCACTGCACTGCTTGGCGAGGCAGATATGCTGGCATTAGAAAAACCGGCTATGGCACTCATTATTTCCACACCGGTCATTTTCTCCAGTTCATTCAATGCTGTTTCAACAGTTTTAGCCGCCAGTTCTATGTCTACGATGTTCGCTTTTTTTAAACCCAGGGAAGGGATTTCAACCAGCCCCGAAACCGCTACCTGTTGGAGGTGATTTATTTCTCCAAGGGCTGCTTTCACCGTATCAGTGCCTATATCCAAACCAACTATGGTATTGCGTCTTTGTGCCACTGTACACCCCGCAAAAATTTTTTCCCTTATTTTACAAAAAGAATACTACAGCGGATGCAATTATCCTCTTTTCCAACTCGTTTTTTAGTATTTCTTAAGCAGATAGCGGCGGATAATGCCCAGATTTTGGAACAATCTCACCCCAAATACCACGACGGCGGCCAGATATAGTTCTAGTCCCAA